>CAMLDY010000002.1 GCA_946478895.1 uncultured Gemmatimonadota bacterium | reverse complement strand
AGGAGCGCGAGAAGATCATGCGCGCATTTCGTGACGGAAAAATCGACGTTCTCGTCTCGACCACGGTCATCGAGGTCGGGATCGATGTGCCCAACGCCACCGTGATGCTGGTCGAGCACCCGGAGCGGTTCGGGCTGTCACAGCTCCACCAGCTGCGCGGACGCGTTGGCCGCGGCGCCGATGCGGCCTACTGCATCCTGCTTGGAAATTTCGGTGAGGAGGCCGCCGAGCGCCTGCGGATCTTCGTCGAGACCGACGACGGCTTCGAGATCGCGCGCGCCGACCTGCGGCTACGCGGCATGGGCAATCTGTTCGGTCAGGAGCAGAGCGGTGAAGCCACCTTCAGAGTGGCGGATCCGGTGCGCGATGAAGATCTGAACGTCCGTGCGCGGGCAGCGGCAGAAAAGATTCTGGAGCGTGACCCGGAGCTCACCACCAAGGAGAACGCCGGCATCCGGAAGACTTTGAGCGCGCGCTACTCGCGCGCTCTGGAGCTGTTCAGGGTCGGCTGACCCGCCTCAGTTGCTCGGGTTGGCGAGTCGCTTCTTGATTCGCTCGAGCTCGGCGCTAACCTTGGCCAACTCGTCCTTGCTCCTGGCGAGCTGCTCCCGCAGAGCGGCAATTTGCTCATCCCGCGATTTAGTGCCGACGATCACCGTGTCTTTCACCACAACGGGCGGCGTTGAGTCGCTGCTCGCCAGCGATTTTGCCTGGTTTGCGACTCCCTCCGCGACGGCGGCAGTCCGGCGCAGGACGATCGCTTCGTTCCTGTACCAGCCCGACGAATCCGCGGCCAGGTATCCATCCAGCGCTGCGATGCCATCCTCGAGTGAGCCGGAGGCATTCGCCGGATCCACCATGTACGCGGCCTTCCAGAACTGGATCTCGCGGGCTTCACGCGTTCCCGGATGCAGCCGCGTAAACTCATCGAGAATCTTCTGCGCGGCGAAATAGTTGCCGGCATCGACATTGGTCCGCGCATAGTAGAGGCTGCGCTGCCAGTCGTTACGGAGCTGTGGATCCATCGCCGGCAGCTGTGCGCACGCCTCTATTGAGATTGCCACAATCGCCAGCGTGAAACATTTATTCATCGCACGTCCTCGACATGGCCTGCGCCGTCACGCCTCCGCCGAGCCCCCGCTGCTTCCACCGGCAGCGACACGACGAAGGTAGTCCCCACGCCGACCTTGCTCTCTACCGTAATGTGGCCGCCGTGGGCTTCCACGACTTCCTTCGCAATCGCCAGGCCCAAACCCGTGCCTTTGGTGGCCGCCTGCGCCTGATTGTCGGCCTGATAGAACTTGTCAAAAATGTGCGGTAGTTGGTCTGGGGAGATCCCCGCTCCGGTATCGGCGACGGTGATGACGATGTTGCCGCCTTCGGGGACGACGGATAGCGCGACCTTTCCGCCGCGTTCGGTGAACTTGAACGCGTTCGACAAGAGATTGCCCAGCACTTCGTTTATGCGGTCCTCGTCCCACACCACGTGTTCCGGAAGATGCTCGTCGTGGCGGACGCTGAAGGCGATGTCACGCTGCATCGCCAGCACCGAGAACGAGCTCTCGAGGGTGCTCAAAAGCCGCTGCAGATCGATGTCGCGCACCTCGAGCTTTCCACCGCTCGCCTCGAAGCGGCTGATGTCGAGCAGACGCTTGACCAGTCGCGTGAGCCCGTTCGCCTGCTTGTTGATGGTATTGAGGATTTCCTTCTGCTTGCCGGTCAGCTCTCCGTAGATCCCCTCCTGGAGAAGATCGAGGTAGCCGATGATCACGTTGATCGGCGTCTTCAGCTCGTGGGACGCGACGCTCACGAACTCGGCGCGCAATCTCTCGAGCTCGGCGAGCTGGCGCGCCATGGTGTTGTAGCTGACGGCGAGACGCCCGAACTCGGTTTCCTCGCTCTTCGGGAGCGACGGCTGGTAAGTGAGATCCCCCTCGGCGATCGCGTGCATGCCACGCTCGAGCTCGTAGATCGGGCGAGTGATGGAGCGCAGCAGCCAGATGCCGATCGCGAACGCGAGCAGCAGCGCGATCGGCAGCGCGCCCGCGACGACGCGTTCGGCGTTCAGGGTTTCGTTGGTGGCGTCGCTGACTCGCTGGCGAGTCCGGCTGCGCAGCATTGTCGCGCTGGCGCCGAGGGCGCTGTCGACCGACGCGATTGCGGGCCGCGTTCGCTGTTGGGAGATCATCTCCGCGACGGTCCCTCGCCCAGCCGAGGCCTGCTCGTACTCCTCGCGCGCCGCCGACCGGAGCGCATCGAGGGAAGCCCTGATTTGAGAGGCCGACAGGTCCAGGCGGTAGCGGTCGAGAGAGTCGGCGAAAGAGACCAGGCCGTCGATCTGCTGCTGCATTCGGCTCGCGCTTCGCTGATCGTGGATGAAGAGCAGCGCGTCCTCGGCCCGACGCGCATCGTCGGTGCGCTCGCGGAACGAGCCGAGCAGCATCGATGCGGCGAACTCCCGATCGCGGAGGAGGCGGCTCGTCTCGTAGAGGTGCTCGAGGGATTTGAGCGATATGAGCAGTGGAACTATGAGAACCACCGCAATAGCGGACAAACCCCACCCGAGGCGGGCGCGCAAAGTCATTTTATAGTCGAGAGATTGAGGCGAGGCTGTAAAATTATCCGTGCTTCGAGGTGGACGGAACCGCGACGTGACGATAGTCTCTCACGATATGACACCCAATTCCCGTCCATCCGTCACTCGCGGCTATCGTGCCGCGCTGGCGTGTCTGTTCGCGTGCGCAGCCACGGCTTCGGCGACGACGGCAGCCGCACAGTCCGATGTACCCGCCCTCTCGAAGACCGAACAGCGCATCCGCGATTACGTGCGCGCCCACCAGGCCGAGCAGATTGATCTCCTCGAAAAAGCGGTCAATATCAGCAGTGGAACGTTCAATCTTCCGGGCGTTCGCGAGGTCGGGCGTCTCTTTGCACCGGAGTTTACGGCACTCGGATTCAAGTCCACGTGGGTCGCGCTACCCGATGCGGTCGGGCGCGCCGGCCACCTGTTCGCCGAGCGCATGGGGACCAAAGGCAAGCGACTGCTGCTGATCGGCCATTTGGATACCGTGTTCGAGGGTGAGGGCGAGCGATTCGTCCGTCTCGACACCCTCGCCGCCGGCGCGGGAAGCTCTGACATGAAAGGCGGCGACGTGGTCATCCTGTATGCGCTCAAGGCGTTGCAGAGCGTCGGTGCGCTCGAGGGGACCCGGATCATCGTCGCGCTGACGGGCGATGAAGAAGATGCGGGTCCGCTCCATCTGGTTTCGCGGCAGCCGTTGATCGATGCCGCCAGGCGAAGCGATGTCGCGCTCGGCTTCGAAGAGGACGCGGGCAAGGGAACGATAGCGCGGCGCGGCTTCAGCGGGTGGCAGCTCACGGTTACGGGTCGGCAGGAACACTCTTCGGGGATGTTCTCTCCGCGCTCCAGTTACGGCGCGATTTACGAGACTGCGCGCATCCTCGATGAATTCCGCGAGAAGCTTTCCCACGAGCAATATCTGACCTTCAATCCGGCGATCGTCGTCGGCGGCACCGACGTCACCTACGACTCGACCAGGATCTCGGGCACCGCGGCGGGGAAGGACAACATCATCGCGCCCCGCGCGTTCGCGCGCGGTGACCTGCGCTTCATCTCGCAGGATCAGCTCCTCAAAGCCCGTGAGGCGATGCGCGCGATCGTTGCCCAGCATCTCCCCGGCACCGACGCGACGATCACATTCGAGGATGGCAATCCGGCGATGCCGCCGACCAAAGGCAACATCGCTCTCCTCGCCGTGGAGGATTCGGTGAGCCGAGCGCTCGGTCAGGGACCGGTAGAAGCTCTCGACCCGGGCCGGCGCGGCGGCGGCGACATCTCGTACGTCTCGGAGTATCTCGACGCGCTCGACGGACTCGGCGTGAAGGGGATGCGTTCGCACACGCCGGACGAGCGCGTCGATCTGCGCTCGATCGGTCCGGCGACGGAGCGCGCGGCGCTTCTCATTTACCGGCTTACACGCTCTCGCTAGTCGCGCGCAAAAAAAGCCCGCCTCGTTACCGAGGCGGGCTTTTTTTGCTCGAAGAGCGGCGCTACAATGAGTGACGGCCCCGACCTTGTCAAGGTTATTCCCCAACGCTCAACGCGCGCCGACTGTCGCTCGGGTTGATATCACCTTTCCCTCGCGGTTGACATCGGCCCTCGAGCGCGCCTAGCTTGCCCGCGCCACTCCCGCCACGCACTCCAAATGACAAACGCTCCGTATTCGCGCATCTCCGAGCTTCCGTCTCATACCGGACAGACAGTCCGCGTGCGCGGCTGGGTGACGCACGTGCGGTCGTCAGGAAAGGTGGCCTTCATCGTCATGCGTGACGGCACCGGGATCCTGCAAACGGTGCTGGTGAAAACGGCGATCAGCCCCGAAGCGTGGGAGCTTTTCGGGAAGCTGACCCAGGAAACCTCGATCGAAGTCGAAGGGGAAGTGAAGCCCGACGCGCGCGCACCCGGCGGCTTCGAACTGGGTGTGAAAGATCTCTCGATTTATGGAGAGAGTCCGCTCGACTATCCGATTCAGCCCAAAGAGCACGGGATCGATTTCCTGCTCGACAACCGGCATTTCTGGCTCCGCACACCCCGGCAGCGGGCCATCGCGCGCATCAGACACGAGGTGGAGCAGGCGATTCGCGATTTCTTCTACGAGCGTGACTTCACGCTGGTCGACACGCCCATTCTCACCGCCGCCATCGGCGAGCGCAGCGGTCTTTTTGGAACCGAATACTTCGACGAAGGAACTGCCTATCTCGCGCAAACCGGCCAGCTCTATGGCGAGGCGGCTGCCGCGGCACTGGGAAAGATTTACTGCTTTGGTCCGACGTTTCGCGCCGAGAAGTCGAAGACGAGACGGCACCTCACCGAGTTCTGGATGGTCGAACCGGAAGTCGCCTTCAACGATTCCGACGACAACATGCGGCTCCAGGAGGAGTTCGTCTCCTACATCGTCGCGCGGGTTCTCGAACGTCGACAGCCCGAGCTCAAGGAGCTCGAGCGCGATCCGGCGAAGCTGGAGACCATCAAGCCTCCATTTCCGCGCATCGACTACACCGACGCCATCAAGATCCTTCAATCGAAGGGGAGCGCGGCGAAGTGGGGCGACGACCTCGGCGCGGAGGACGAATCGCTGCTGGTGGAAGGGCACGACAGGCCCGTGTTCATTTACAACTACCCGAAAGAAGCGAAGGCCTTCTACATGAAGGAGAATCCCGCCGATCCCCGGACGGTGCTGTGCGACGATCTCCTGGCGCCAGAGGGCTACGGAGAGATCATCGGTGGCTCGCAGCGCGAGGACGACCATGACAAGCTGCTGGCCCGCATCAAGCAGGAAGGGCTGCCGGTCGAGGCGTACAACTGGTATCTCGACCTGCGCAAGTACGGGACGTTCGTGCACTCGGGCTTCGGATTGGGTCTCGAGCGGACCGTCGGCTGGATCTGCGGCATCCACCATATCCGCGAAGCGATCGCGTTCCCGCGCACGATGAATCGCCTGCGGCCCTGAGACTGGTGCGGTTCGTGCGCCCTCGCAATCGTCGCGGATAGGAGAGAGACAGAATGGGATTCGAGCAATACCATGAGCCGGCGAGCGAGCTTTCTGCCGAGACGCGCACTTTTGCGCGAATGATCGCCTCGCTGACCGAGGAAGCCGAGGCAATCAACTGGTACGAGCAACGCATCTCGCTCGAGAAGGACCGCTCAGCGCGCGCGATAATGCGCAACGCGCAGCATGAAGAGTTCAAGCACTTCGGGATGGACCTGGAGTTCCTGCTACGCAAGAAACCTCGATGGCGCGAAGTGCTACAGGGGATTCTCTTCAAGCGCGGCGACATCGTCGAGCACGGCGAAGAGGCCGAGGAAGAGAGCGCCGGCTAGAGCCCGCTGGCGGTTTTTCTGCCGCGGTGAAAGTTTTCTGTCATGATGGTTCTTTCGGCCAGCCGTCCCGATGCCAGTCTGCTCGAGTTCCTGGCACAGAGAGCGCGACTCTCTTCAGTCCGCCGGCTCGGCGCCGATGTCGTTGTCGGTGGGCTGCTCATCGTCGCCGCCCTTCGCCTGGATTCGTGGACCCGACTCGCAATCGCGATGGCCGCTGTCTGCGTGATCGCCTATGCCGGGTGGGGTCTTCTCGAGCGCGTGACTGATCGTATCCGCGCGCGCCACTGGCCGCTGACCGCAGGCGCCCTCGACGCTGTTCGCGCCCTGTTGGCGATCTCCGGGGTAATTGCAGCGGTCGGTGTCCTGTTGAGCGCCTGGGCGCTGGCGCTCGGCACCTGGATCAGCTGACCCGCTCGCGCGAGACGATCGATGGGGAAGCGTGATCCGCGGGTCGACGCCTATATCGCGAAGTCGGGCGAATTCGCGAAGCCAATCCTCACCCACGTGAGATCGCTGGTGCACGACGTGGTTCCGGAGGCGGAGGAAACCATCAAGTGGAGCGTGCCGCACTTTGAATACAAGGGCGTTCTCTGCGGCATGGCAGCGTTCAAACAGCACTGCAACATCATCCTCTGGAAAGCCGCGCTCATTCCCGGTGGAAAAGGACGCGACGAGAAAGGCCAGATCACGAACATCAGGAATCTGGCCGATCTGCCTGATGACAAGACGATGAAGCACCTCCTTCGCGAAGGCGCGCGACTGAATGCAGAGGGAGTCAAGGGACCACCTCGCAACAAACCCACCAAAAAACCGGTCGCGATTCCCGCCCAGCTCAAATCGGCTCTCGCGAAGAACAAGAAGGCAGCGGCGGCATTCGAGAAATTTCCGCCCAGCCACAAACGCGAATACGCCGAGTGGATCGCCGAAGCGAAGGGCGAGGATACGCGTCAGCGTCGGGTGAAAAGCGCGATCGAATGGATCGCGGAGGGCAAGTCCCGAAACTGGAAGTACGAGCGTTAAACGGGAGCACCGCTAAGCCGAGCGTCGCGCATTCAGTGCGTTGCTTCCTCACGTTTGGCTTCGTCCCATAGCGCATCCAGCTGCTCCAGTCCTGCTGCCTTCACGTCGATTCCTCGTTCGATTGCCAGCTGTTCGATTCGCTGAAAACGGCGCTCGAACTTCGCGTTGGCTTTGTCGAGAGCGATCGATGCGTGGACGCCAGCCTTCCGGCACAGGTTGACGACCGCGAACAGGAGATCGCCGAGCTCCGCCTCTAGCGCGTAGTGGCGCGCATCGAGCACCGGCGCCGGGCCCGCACGTGGCGGCGGGGATGACTCGAGCTCGGCCTGAACCTCGTTGAGCTCTTCCTCCACCTTTTCAACGGGCCCGTGGATGTCCGGCCAGTCGAAGCCGACGCCAGCGGCGCGGTCCTGAAGGCGGTGCGCGCGGTGCAGCGAGGGCATTCCAGGCGGCAGGCCGTCGGCGATGCTCCGGCGGTGCTTCGACTTCATCCGCTCCCACGGCTCCTTCGCAGCGTCGCCGTAGAGGTGCGGATGGCGGCCTTTCATCTTGGTGATCAGACCGTCAGCAACATCGCGCAACGAGAAAGCGTGGCGCTCTTCGGCCATCACCGAATGAAAGAGCACCTGCAGAAGGAGGTCGCCGAGCTCCTCTCGCATCAGCTTGTCATCCTCGAGTCGAATGGCATCATCCAGCTCGTGTGCTTCTTCGATGAGGTACGGACGCAATGACTCGTGGGTCTGCGCTGCATCCCATTCGCAGCGCGCCCGAAGGTCGCGCATCAATGCCAGGGTATCGTCGAGTGCGCCGGTTTTTTCCATGCTGAAGATGGGCGTCGGAGTTTCTTGAAGGCGTGGATGGTCGCGGGTATGTTAACCCCACCATAAACTAAGCGTGATGAAGCACTCTTTAGCTCGCGCCAGGGTCGAGATCGATCTTGGCGCGTTGCAGCGCAATGCCGCGGCGGCAGCGCGGCGCGCCGGCGTCCCGCTTCTCCCCATGATCAAGGCCGATGCGTACGGGCTGGGCGCAGCCGCGGCGCTTCGCGCGCTCGAGCCGCTGAGCCCGTGGGGATATGGCGTTGCGACGGTCGCCGAGGGGGAAGAGCTTCGAAGTCTGGGAGTCACTCGCCCAATCGTCATCTTCACGCCGCTGCTGCACGCGGAGCTGCCCCGCGTCCGTGCTGCACGCCTCACCCCAACGCTGGGCTTCCCTGAGGAGATCGAGGCGTGGCGACAAGCCGGCGGCGGGTCGTGGCATCTGTCGATCGACACGGGGATGAGTCGCGCCGGCATTCCGTGGCGCGAGATCGGCAGGATCCGCCAGCTCGTCGAGCTGCTTCCGCCGGAAGGCGCCTTCACCCATTTCCACTCCGCCGAGCTCGACGATCGGAGCGTTGACGAGCAGGAGCGGCGCTTTCGAGAAGCGTTGTCGGCGTTGCCGCACCGTCCGCCGATCCTTCACACCAGCAACAGCGCCGCGATCGCGCGTCAGGGCAGAAGCGACTGGGACCTCGTCCGCCCGGGAATTTTTCTCTACGGCGTGGGCAGCGGGAGCACGGCGCGCATCCAGCCGGAGCCGGTCGTGCATCTGCGCGCGCCAATCGTCGAGATCCGAGCGCTGCAACCCGGCGACTCGGTCAGCTACGACGCGACGTTTCGCGTCGATCGTCCTGCGCGGATCGCGACGGTCTCGGTGGGATACGCCGACGGCTACCCGCGATCTCTGAGCGACCGTGGTACGGTGCTCGTAGGCGAGACGATGGCGCCCGTAGCGGGGCGCGTCACCATGGACATGACGATGATCGATGTCACCACCGTGCGCTGCGAGGTCGGCGACGTCGTCACGCTCGTCGGCAGGGCGGGCTCCACGCTGCTCACCGTAGAGCGCGTCGCCGACGATGCAGGTATGTCGCCTTATGAGCTGCTGACGGGATTGCGGTCTCGGGTCGAGCGCGTCTACGCCGAGGCCAGAGCGTGAAGCGCGCCGCGATCATAATCCTCGATGGTGTCGGCATCGGCGCTGCCCCGGATGCCGCGAAGTACGGCGACAGTGGCAGCGATACGCTCGGCAACCTGTCTCGCGAGTGCGGTGGCTTCCATCTTCCCCGACTCGAGCGCCTCGGTCTCGGCAACATTCGTCCGCTGGAGGGCATGCGCGAGCGCGGCGACGCGACCGGCGCGTGGGGCAGCATGGTGCCGGCGTCGGCGGGGAAGGACAGCACGACCGGCCATTGGGAGATCGCCGGCGTTCATCTCGCGAAGCCGTTTCCGACTTACCCGAATGGCTTTCCGGCGGACATCATCGAGCAGTTCTCGAGAGAAACAGGCCGCCCCGTGATCGGGAACGTGGTCGGCAGCGGAACAGAAGTGATCGAGAGATATGCGGCCGCGCAGCAGGATACCGGTGGCTGGATCGTGTACACGTCGGCAGACTCCGTCTTCCAGATCGCGGCTGACGAGCAGCTGATACCGCTTGCCGAGCTGTACGGCGCGTGCGAGACCGCGCGGCGACTGCTTGCCGCGCCCAACGACGTCTCACGCGTCATTGCTCGGCCGTTCGAGAAGACATCGGCCGGCTACCGCCGCACCGCTAACCGCCGCGACTATTCGATCGAGCCGCCGGCCGAGACGCTTCTCGATGCGCTGGCCCGGGCGGGAGTGCCACGCTCGGGGGTCGGCAAGGTCGATGACTTGTTTGCCGGCAGGTCGATTACCGCGCGACACACCGCATCGAACGCCGACGGAATACGCGGCATCAAGGATTGGCTGGCGACCGCCGAAAGTGGGTTCCTCTTTGCCAACCTAGTAGATTTCGACCAGCTGTACGGGCACCGCAACGACGTTGCGGGGTTTTATCAAGCGCTACGCGAATTCGACGCGGCGCTGCCTTCCATAACATCGCGACTCAAAGAGGACGACCTGCTTTTCATCACCGCCGATCACGGCAATGACCCAACTACGCCATCGACGGACCACGCGCGCGAGCGCGTTCCGCTGCTGGCGAGCGGAATGCGCGTGGTGCCGCGTGACCTGGGCGAGCGGACGACGTTCTCCGATCTGGGCGCGACCGTTGCGGAATGGTTCGGCCTCTCATTCAGGGGCCGCGGTCGATCGTTTTTGCCAGATCTGGTAGCCTGATGAAAAACCGCTCCACCAACGAAGCTTCCCTTCGGGAGGCGGCGCTGCGCGCGCTGGACAACGCCTACGCACCATACTCGAGCTTTCGGGTCGGTGCCGCGCTGCGCACGCGCTCTGGTGAGGTCTTCATCGGGTGCAACATGGAAAACTCCGCTTATGGGCTGGCGATCTGTGCGGAAACCCTTGCCGTGGCCTCTGCTGTCTCACAAGGACTTACCGATTTTGAGGAGATCGCGATTGCAACAGAGGACAGCGAGCCGACTCCGCCCTGCGGCGCGTGCCGACAGGTTCTGAACGAGTTCGCGCCGAACATCAAAGTCTCCAGCTACACGCGCGACGGGAAGGAAGCGGCCTGGACGCTGGAAGAGCTGCTGCCCCACGCATTCGCGCTAAACCCTTCACGTGGAAGAGTGTAGTGAAGTTTTCGTCAATCCTGCCGCGCTTGCTTGCCGTCGCGGCTTTGTTCTTTTCGATATCGTCGTGCTCGGAGAACCTGGATAGCTCGGGGGTCTGCGGCGTCCTCTGCCCGCCCATCGGCGGCGACGTCAAGACCATCACCCTCGACGCCGCAGTCGAGGTAGATACCAGTGTCAACGCGTTCTCGGGCCTCGGAACGGATCCCAGTCTGCTGCTCGCCAAACGCGGCGACACCCTCGATACGAGGGTGATCATCCGCTTCGACTCGCTGCCGCAGACTTTCATCCCGGCGGGTGACACCGCGCTGCCGATCACCAGCGTCGACAGCGCCTACATCCAGTTCATCGTCGACACGACCTCGATCAAGGGCACCGACCCGGTGACGATCGAAGCCTACGATGTCGACACCACCGCCAACGACACCTCGACGGCGGCGGTACTGGCCCTCTTTCGTCCCGATCGATTCATTTCCGCGCAGACTTTCGCGCGCGCACAGCTCACGGACACCCTCAAGTACTTCATATCGAATTCCGCGATCCTGACGCGAATCCAGAACAAGCAGCCGTTGCGCATCGGACTTCGCGCCACCGGTGTTCCGGGGTCGAGTCAAATGCGGATGTCCTCCACCGAGAGTGCCGTCGGCGGCCCCGTGCTGTTTTTCCGTGCGACGCCCGATACCGCAACAAAGCCGGTCGTTGTGCTGCCGCTATCCAAAACGCCGGCTGACGACCGGATTCTCTCCACGGTGCTGGTGGACTACACGGTCATCGCTGAAGCGCCGCCCGAAGCGCCGCCAGGAGTGCTAGCCGTCGGCGGACTGCCTGCGCGTCGCACCTATTTTCGCTTCGCCATCCCCGACAGCATTATCGATTCGTCGACTGTCGTCCGGGCAACGCTGCTGCTCAATCAGATTCCGAACTCGGCAATCGACGCGAACGACACGGTTAAGGTCGTGCCGCAGGTCGTGCTCGCCGGCAGGGTGGTCACCGATCCGACCAAGGCGGCGCAGATCATTGCCGCGGTGACCGCCGACACTCTGAGATTGAAGCCCGGTGGATCGGGCGAGACTGCGGTGGAGCTCGCGCGCGCGTTCGCGCTGTGGCATGCCGCGCCGCGGGACACGCTGCCGCGGGCCATCGTGCTGCAGTCGGCGGTCGAGGGCAGTTCGCCGCTGGAGCTTCGGTTCTCCTCCAGTGAAGACATTGCCGCGCTTCGGCCACGCCTGAGAATCAGTTACACTTCACGAGTCCCGCTCGGGCTGCCATGACGCGCAAAATCCTCTTCGCCACCGCCGTTCTTCTGGCGTCTTACGCTCCCGCAGCGCTAGCTCAAGGCGCGCTGAGTCTGCAGGGACTCGGGTATCCGTCGGGTGGAATCAGCGCCCGCGCGGAGGGGGCGGGCTCCAGCCTTGCCGATTTCGACGCGTTGAGCCTGACGGCGCCGGCCTCGCTCGCTGGCGTGCGCTCTCCCGCGCTTTTCTTCCAGTACTCTCCGGAGTTCAGGAAGGTAACCACGAGCTCCGGATCGGCGAGCACCACCACCGCCCGGTTCCCGCTGGTGGCCGGCGTGCTGCCGATGGGTCAGGAGTGGACGCTCGGTCTGAGTTCTTCGACGTTCCTCGATCGCTCCACCGAAACTGATCTGGAGCGCGTCCAGATCGTCGGCGCTCCGACCGACACCGTCACCCTCGTCGAGCGCAATCGCGTGCTCGGCGCAATCAACGATGTGAGACTGGCCCTGGCGTGGGCCAATTCCCCGAAGTTCAGGATTGGAGTCGGCGCGCACGTCTTCACGGGCAGCAACCGCATCACGTTCTCGCAGCTTTTCCCCGACAGCTCGAAGTACATCAGCACCGCGCAGGCGGGCAGAATCAGCTACGCCGGATTCGCCGCATCGCTCGGTCTGGAATTCCATCCGTCGCGAGTGATCGGCTTCTCCATCTCCGGACGAAAGGGCGGCGACCTTCGCGCGCAGTCAGGCGATACCGCGATAGGCAGTGCCGCGCTGCCCGATCATTACTCCGCCTCGGTGATATACGAGGGGATCTCCGGCGCGTCGATCTCGGCGCGCGTGGCGCACGACTCGTGGAGCTCGCTCGGCTCGCTCTCGTCCTCCGGGATCCAGGCGTTCGATGGCTGGGATACCGGCGTTGGTCTCGAGGCCTCGGGTCCGAGGATCATGCAGCGCATCATCACGGTGCGCGTCGGCGGACGGTTCCGTACCCTGCCATTCGGGCTGAATGGCCAGAAAGTATCCGAGACCACGTTTGCAGGCGGGCTGGGAATCCCGCTCAGCCGCGATCGTGCCGCACTCGACGTCGCGATCCAGAGGGCCAGCCGCTCGGCCGGCGCGGACGACATCAGGGAGCGCGGATACATTCTGAGCCTGGGCCTGAGAGTATCGCCCTGATATGGCCGACGCGGGCAGCTCGAAGCCCGAAGTCATCCTCGTTGCCGACGACATCCCGGCAAACGTCGAGCTCCTCCTCGACCAGCTGAACAGCCTCGGCTACGATACGATCACCGCGGTAGACGGACCGTCGGCGGTGGCCGCGGCGTTCGAGAAGCACCCGGATCTCTGCATCCTCGACGTCTCGATGCCGGCCGGCGATCTGGGGGTGGACGACCGTTCTACGGGATTCGAGGTCTGCAGGCGGATCAAGCGCGATCCGCGGACGTCGCGAATTCCCGTCATCTTCGTCACCGCGCTCAACGACACCAGCGATCGTGTTCGCGCCATCGAAGCGGGGGGCGATGACTTTCTTACCAAGCCCCACAACCGTCTGGTGCTCGGCGCGCGCGTGCGCAGCCTGCTCAAGCTCAAAGCCGCGACCGACGCACTGGAAGACAGCCTGCGAAAGCTTCGCGAGCTCGAGCGCGTGCGCGACGATCTCATGAAGATGATCGTACACGATCTCAAGACGCCACTCACATCGGTCCTCGCTACCCTCGAGATGCTGGCCGACGGCGATTTCGGTCAGGTCAGCACATCGCAGCGCGGCGCCATCGCCGACGCCGAATCAAAATCGGAAGACCTCCTCGCGTTGATCGACGACATCCTCGAGGTTGCGCGCATCGAGGAGGCGAACATAACGCTGACGTTGGCACCGATGGCGCCCGGAGCTCTGCTCGCTGAGCTGGTGCACGAATGGGGGCACCGCTTTCAGCAGGAGCGCACCACGGTGGAAGTGTCGGTCGCCGACGATGCACCGGTCTTCGTGGGCGACAAGGGTCTCATCAAACGGGTATTCTCGAATCTGATCCAGAACGCGATCACCCACTCGTCGCGTCCGATTCACCTCGAGCTGAGTGCGCGGCGCGCCGGGCACGGGGTGCTTTTCACCGTCAGCGACAACGGACCTGGTATTCCGCCCGAGTATCACGAGGTCATCTTCAGGAAATTTGGTCAGGTGGAGCTCCCGCGAACTCCGCGCACTCGCAGCTCGGGCCTTGGCCTGACCTTCTGCAAGCTGGTCGTGGAGCGACACAGAGGTCGCATCTGGGTGAAAAGCGCCGAAGGGCAGGGCAGCTCATTCTACATCGAGCTGCCCTCCGACCCGGCCGCTGTCGATGGCGCGCCGGCGGCCGCTCAGCCCGCCTCCGCGACAGCCGCCGCTTCAACGCGCTGATTCCATCCGCGCGTCGCGCGACCGGCCGGCACGCGCTTATCTTTCCCGCATGTCTTCCGATTCGCGCCCGACCGTTTACATCGAGACTTACGGCTGCCAGATGAACGTCAGCGACACCGAGCTCATGCTCGGCAAGCTGGCCGCGTCGGGCTACGATCCGGTCGAACAGCCCGACGGCGCGGACGTGATTCTCCTCAACACCTGCGCCATCCGCGATCACGCTGAGCAGCGGGTCATCGGCCGCCTCGGCGAGATCAAGAGCAAGATGAAGCGCGATGCCGTGCTCGGCGTCACCGGTTGCATGGCGCAGCGCCTCGGAACGCAGCTGCTCGATCGTGTGAAGCACGTGAGTCTCGTGATTGGGCCCGATGGGTACCGCGAGCTGCCGTCACTGATCGAAAGCGCACGGGCGGGGAACCGTGCAACCTCCGTCGAGTTCGATCTGGACGAGCATTACGAAGACTTCACCCCTCGTCGCTTCGACGGCGTCAAGGCGTGGATCCCCGTCCAGCGTGGCTGCGATTACAAGTGCACCTACTGCATCGTGCCGACCACGCGCGGTCCGGAGCGCAGCCGGCAGCTCGCGGAAGTCATTCGCGAGACCGAAGCCTCGGTCGAATCGGGGATTTCGGAGATCGTGCTGCTCGGCCAGACGGTCAATTCGTACTTCGATGGCAAGCACGATTTTGCGGACCTGTTGCAGGCGGTCGGCGGCGTGCGAGGTGTACGACGCTTACGGTTCACGAGTCCGCACCCCAACGATTTCGGTGCGCGCGTGATACGCGCCATCGCCGAGACGGAAGCGTGCTGTGAGCACGTGCATCTTCCGATGCAGAGCGGCTCGACGCGCACCCTGAAGCGGATGCTCCGCCGTTATACTCGCGAGGGTTACATGGAATGCGTCGCCGAGCTGCGCGCGGCGATTCCGAATCTGGCGCTCACGACGGACATCATCGTTGGGTTTCCAGGTGAGACCGACACCGATTTCGCGGAGACGCTCTCCGCGGTCGAAGCAGTCGGCTTCGACGACGCTTACACTTTCAAGTTCTCGCCGCGGGACGGAACTCCCGCGACGCGCTTTCCGACCTCGGACATGGTGTCCGACGATGTCGCCAGCGATCGCCTGGCGCGTCTGATTGCCACGGTTCGCGCCGGCAGCCGCGAGCGCAACCTGGGCCTGCTCGGACAACGTCGCGAAGTTCTGGTCGAAAAAGCTGCCCGCCGCGGCGGACTGCTCCAGTCGCGGACGCGCGACTTCAAGACGGTGATGATTCCGGGCGACCTCTCGCTGATCGGCCAGTACATGACGGTGGAGCTGACTGGCACGACCGGCTCGACTTTTCTCGGGCAGGTCGTCGCGCAACGTAACGCACTGCCGATGGCGGTCTAGGCGGCCCCGCTCTTTGATTGCGGTGAGCCGCGATTGATTTCGCGATAGCGGGAGTAGTGTAGTAGGGTCCGGCAGCAAGCTACCGGAGTTCCGCTGCCGCTAATCACCGTCGCCTATCTTTCTTACCTCGGCGGGCTTCTCTCGGGGTTCGCCGGAGTCGCGTGGATCTCCGTAGTTCTGGGAGCCTTGATCGCAGGTGTGGCGCTCGCGCGCGGTCAAAGCGATTGGACCGCGGTTGGGTTGATGTTCGGCGCGGCGGCGATCATCGCCGCCGCCAGTCCCGCACCGCCGCGCCCGATCGCGCACGCCGTCCAGCCACCAAGCGATCTTTTGGGCCGGGTGCGAGCGAGGGCAGCACGCTCGATCGATCGGACCTTCGGGGATGACGCACCGCTCGCGCGCGCATTGCTCATCGCCGACCAGCACCAGATCCCGACCGAGATGCGCGACCGGTATGCAGCAGCCGGATTGATTCACATGCTCTCGATCTCCGGCTTGCACGTCGCCGTCATCGCAGCGGCGATGGAGCTACTCTTTCTGGTCGCCCGCCTTTCGCGGAAAGCTTCGCTGATTGGCGCATTCGTGACGACCGCCGTTTACGTGGCGGTCATCGGCGCGCCGCCGCCCGCGCTGCGCTCGGCGGCAATGCTTGGCGTCGGGATGGCATCGAGGATGTGGCAGCGGCCAACGTCTCCGTGGGCTGCGTGGGCGCTTGGTGCGTTCGTGCCGCTGGTGGCACCACGGACGGCCATCGATGTCGGATATCAGCTGAGCGTGCTCGGTATGGGCGCCCTTGTTGCGGCGGGGGCATTGTGGCGGCGGCAACTCGCTGGACGCGTCGAGGGCTGGAAGGCGAAGGTTGGCAGGGAGCTGGTTACTTCGCTGGTCGCATGCGCGGTCACGGGGCCTTTAGTGGCCTGGGTATTCGGCCGCATCAGTCTCATCGCGCCGGTCTCCAACCTCGTTGCCGCACCCATCATCACCCTCGCGCAGCCGATTCTTTTTCTCGCGATGCTCGTCGGCCCATTCGAGGGGGTCGCGCGATTCGTCGCGGGCTCAGTGCACCCGCTGCTCTTCGCTTTCGACTGGGTTGCGTGGCGTGCGGCGAGCATTCCCGGAGCGTCGATAACAGTCTCGACCACTCTCGTGACGGCTATCCTGGCTGCAATCGCTGCTGTCGCGCTCGTGGTCACCTGCGTAAGCAGATTTCCGGTTCGTCCGGGAATCGCGGGCCTGGCAGCGCTCGCAACGATGGCAGTGGCACCGGCCCTACCCGTGCACGCGTCGCACGATGTCGAGCTCCACGTTCTCGACGTCGGACAGGGCGACGCCATTCTGGTGCGCACGGATCGAGGCAGATGGATCCTTGTCGATGCCGGGCCGGCGTGGCGCGGCGGAGACGCAGGGCGCTCCACCATCCTGCCGTACATTCTGAGGCGTGGCGGATCACTCGACGCCTTCGTCCTCTCGCATCCGCACACCGATCACGTCGGCGGCGCCGCGAGTGTCCTGACTGCGTTGCATCCGCACACGTACTGGGATGCCGCCTTCGCCGGCGGCTCCGAAGGCTACATCGCTTCGCTGAATGCGGCGAAGAAGAACGGGATCGAGTGGCACCGCGTCCATCCGGGGGACTCGCTCAGGGTCGACGGCGTCGTGATCACCTTCCTTGCTCCCGATTCTGCATGGACCGTCGGCCTCAAGGACCCGAATCTGGCCAGCACGATTGCATCGGTTCGATTCGGGGCGGTGCGCTTTCTGCTTGTCGGTGACGCCGAGCGGGGTGAGGAGGACTGGCTGCTCGACCATCACAAGGCCGAGCTCCACGCGGATGTGCTCAAAGTCGGGCATCACGGCAGCTCGACCAGCAGCAGCGACGAATTCCTGGCGGCGGTGAATCCTGAAGTCGCCGTGATATCGGTGGGGGCGGGCAACATGTACGGCCATCCCAGCGTCGATGTCCTTGCCGCGCTCGCACGGGCGGGTGCCGAGGTCCTCCGCACCGACGAGGCAGGCACGGTTATCATTCGCACTGACGGCTCGCACCTCGAGATCGAAGCCAGGGGAGAGAAATGGGAGCTTTCTCGCGACTCGCCGCGGGGTTAATGGGTCAGCGAATCGAGCTTCCGGGCGATCTGCTCGCCCGGTATCCGGAGCTCGCTGAGGCAACCTATCGGCGCGGCGGATTACCAGTTCGTATCGCCGGCTGGGCACTTGGAATGAGCAGCGCCGCGGCGATCACTCTCTGGAAAACCATCTTCATCGCTCCGACGGTTCGACTCGACGCCGAGCTGCTCTTGCACGAGCTCCGGCACGTTCATCAATTTTCCGAGCACAAGGCCTTTCCTGTCAGCTATCTTTGGCAATCGATCCGTTACGGCTACAGCCGTAACGCTTACGAAGTTGACGCGCGGCGATATTCGGCATCCCGCCTCAACACCATCGACAAGGGACTCTGAGTGGTCAAGCATACCGCGACATCGGTCGTAACCATCGAGCGTTATATCATCGAGCAGGAGAAGCTGCATCCGGAAGCGACGGGCGAGCTCTCCGGCCTGCTCTATGATCTGGCGCTCGCCGCCAAGATGATCGCGAACAAGGTCCGCAGCGCGGGACTCGCCGACATCCTCGGCGCCACCGATCTCGAGAACGTCCAGGGCGAGACCCAGCAGAAGCTCGACGTCCTCGCCAACGAGATCATCATCAAGGCGCTCGATCACGGCGGCCGCTTGTGCGCGATGGCTTCCGAGGAAGAACCGGGCATCATCGACATTCCCCCCAACTTCCGGTGCGGCAAGTACTGCCTGCTGTTCGACCCGCTCGACGGTTCGTCGAATATCGACGTCAACGTTCCGGTGGGCACCATCTTCTCCGTGGTGAGAAAGATCACCCGCGGCAGCCGCGGTGAGATGGAAGACATGCTGCAGCCGGGTCGCCGACAGGTCGCTGCCGGTTACGTCATCTACGGCTCGAGCACGATGCTCGTTTACACCACCGGCCAGGGTGCGCACGGTTTCACTCTCGACCCATCGCTGGGAGAGTTTCTCCTCTCGCATCCCAACATCCGCACTCCCGAGCTCGGCAGATACCTGTCGGTGAACGATTCGTACCAGAGCCAGTGGGAGTCGAACGTCCAGAGCCTGATGGGCTACTACCGCGGCCAGGATGGCAACCGCCAGCCGATGAACACCCGCTACGTCGGCTCGCTGGTCGCTGACTTTCATCGCAATCTTCTTGGCGGCGGCCTCTTCGCGTATCCGGCGAACCGGAAGAACAAGCGAGGCAAGCTGCGTCTGTTGTACGAGGCGAATCCGCTGGCTTTCATCGTCGAGCAAGCCGGAGGCGCGGCGACCGACGGGCAGCAGCGGATCCTCGACATCCAGCCGACCGAGTTGCACCAGCGCACTCCGCTTTTCATCGGCAGCAACAACGACGTCGATGCTGCGCGGCGGATGCTCGGAGAAGAAGGCGTGACGGCGGGCTCGCTTTCGCCGGCCGGCTCGGTCGGCGCGTGACCTCCCGCCGGCGCGGGCCGGCGCGCGAGACCAGGCACGACCAGGGCGAAAGGATCTCCCCGGCCGGGATTCCCATCAGCGCCGTCTATCGACCTGAAGACGCGCCGTTCGACTACGCCTCGGATCTCGCCGATCCCGGACAATGGCCGTACACGCGCGGTATCCAGCCCACGATGTACCGCGGCAGGCTATGGACGATGCGCCAATACGCCGGTTTCGGCAGCGCAAAGAGCACCAACGAGCGCTTCCACCTGCTGCTCGACGCCGGACAAACCGGTCTGTCGGTCGCATTTGATCTGCCGACCCAGATGGGGCTCGATTCCGACTCACCCCGCGCGCTCGGTGAGGTGGGGAGAGCGGGCGTCGCAATCAGCAGCGTCGAGGACATGCACGTGCTGTTCGATGGCATTCCACTCGCCAAGGTTTCGACCTCGATGACGATCAATGCGACCGCCGCAACCCTGCTGGCGATGTACATCGTCGTCGCCGAGGAGCGCGGCATCGCGCGCGATGCGATCAGCGGAACGATTCAAAACGACATCCTCAAGGAGTACATCGCCCGGGGAACCTACATCTACCCGCCCGGTCCGAGCATGGCGCTCATCGCCGAGGTTTTCCGGTTCTGCGCCGACGAGGTGCCGAACTGGAATCCGATCTCCATCTCCGGCTACCACATCCGCGAAGCCGGGGCGACCGCTGTCCAGGAGCTCGCCTTCACCCTCGCCAATACCATTGAGTATGTAACCCGCGCCATCGACGCCGGCCTCGCCGTGGATTCGTTCGCGCCGCGACTCTCGTTTTTCTTCGCGGCCCACAACGATCTCTTCGAGGAAATCGCGAAGTTTCGTGCCGCGCGCCGCCTGTACGCGCGCATTATGCGCGACCGATTTCACGCCTCCGACGCGAGTGCGCGACTGAGATTCCACACCCAGACGGGAGGAGTCACGCTTACCGCGCAGCAGCCGCTCAACAACGTCGTGCGTGTCGCGGTGCAGACTCTCGCCGCGACGCTTGGCGGTACGCAGTCGCTACACACCAACGGCTATGACGAAGCGCTGGCACTGCCCACAGCCGAAGCGGCCACTCTCGCGCTGCGCACCCAGCAAATTGTCGCGTACGAATCGGGTATTACCAATACCGCGGACCCCCTCGCCGGCAGTTATTACGTCGAGCGGTTGACCGAGGAGCTCGAGAACCGCGCCTCCGACCTGATCGGAAAGGTCGACGAGCTCGGCGGATCGGAGAAGGCGCTCGCCGCCGGCTTTTTTCAGGAAGAGATCGCGCGGAGCGCTTACGAACAGCAGCTGAGGGTGGAAGCGGGCGAGACCGTTATCGTTGGGGTAAATCGGTTCATCGATGATTCCGAGCCGCTTTCAGTGCCCGCCCCCGATTATACCGCGCTCGAAAAGTCGCAGATAAGGAATGTCAGGGCGCTGCGCAAGAAACGCGACGACGGCGCGGTACGGAAGACTCTCGCTGCTCTGCGCGAAGGCTCGAAGAATCAGGCGGCGCCGCTGCACTTGATGCCGGCGATCATTGACGCCGTGCGAGCGCGAGCCACCGTCGGTGAGATTTCGGCTGTCCTGGCCGACAACTGGGGATTGTACCGGCCGCCAGTCTAGGTTGATGGCGCGCTTGAGGCACAATTCCAGTCTAGGTAGCTTTCGAAACTGCCCTCGCCTCTCCCACCATAGCATGCCCACCTACGAGTTTCGTTGCCCCAGGGGCCACGACTTCGAAAAATTTTATCGCTCGATCAGCGCTGCTCCGCAGGAGGTTGCGTGTCCTACCTGCGGCGCGACGGCGGAGCGACAGCTGTCCGGTGGGGCCGGACTGGTCTTCAAGGGATCGGGATTCTACATCACCGATTACGGCAAGGACGGCAAGAAAGTCCAGAGTCCGCCCTCCAGCGCCGGAAAGACCGAGCCGAGCGCGTCCGAAACCGGGTCGAGCGCGGGACCAAAATCCGGATCGGAGCCGAAAGCCGCCGAGAACAAGCCGGCTGCGAAGCCCGAGTCGAAGCCATCCGGCAAATCCAAAAGCGGTGAATGAAAGCCGTTGAGCAAATCCGCGCCGAGCTCGTTCGCGCGGCGCAAAGCATCGGTGCGCCCGCGGACGTGGATCCGCTGCTCGAGCGCCCGCGCGAGGAATCTCACGGGGACTGGGCGACGAATCTCGCGATGGTTCTCGCCAAACCACTTCGCGCCAAGCCGCGCGACATCGCCGAGCGACTGCGTGCGTCGATGAACGTGTCCGATGCCGGTGTGTCGAAGGTCGAAATTGCCGGCCCCGGATTCATGAATTTCTGGATCGACGAGACCAGGATTGCCTCCGGCCTGCGCGACATTCTCATCGCGGACGAGAACTACGGTCGCAGCAATGCAGGGCAGGGCAGAGTCGTCAACGTCGAATTCGTCTCCGCCAACCCGACCGGACCGCTCCACGTCGGTCACGGCAGGCAGGCGGCGCTTGGCGACGCCATCTCGACGCTCCTCGAGTACACCGGCTGGAAGGTGACGCGCGAGTTCTATTACAACGACGCCGGGGTCCAGATCGAGAATCTGGCGGCGAGCGTGGAAGCGAGGATCAAGGAGATGCGCGGCGAGCCGGCGCAGATTCCCGAGGGCGGCTACCACGGAGACTACATTCGAGAGCTCGCCGAGCGTTACATCGCGGGGAGCGACGGATTGTCGGTGCGCGAGTTCGCCGTACGCGAGCTGCGCAAGGAACAGGATCTCGATCTGCAGGCGTTCGGCGTGCAGTTCGACAAGTACTTTCTCGAGTCGTCGCTCTACACCGATGGAATGGTCGATGAGACCGTGCGGCTGCTCGTTGCCAGCGGCGAGACCTACGAAAGCGACGGCGCGATCTGGCTTCGCACCACCGACTTCGGCGACGACAAGGATCGCGTGATGCGCAAGCGCGACGGCACCTACACCTACTTTCTTCCGGACGTCGCGTACCACGTGACCAAGTGGAGGCGCGGTTTCAGGCGCGCGATCGATGTCCAGGGCGCCGATCATCACAGCACGGTGACTCGGGTGCGCGCCGGCTTGCAGGCGCTCAACATGGGCGTCGATCGCAGTTACCCGGAATACGTGCTGCACCAAATGGTGACGGTGATGAAGCACGGCGAGGAGGTGAAGATCTCCAAGCGTGCCGGCAGCTACGTCACGGTGCGGGATCTGGTGAACGAGGTTGGCCGCGACGCCGTGCGGTACTTCTTCCTGATGCGGAAAAGCGACTCGCAGCTGATCTTCAACGTCGATCTCGCCGCGTCGCAGTCGGAGGAGAATCCAGTCTACTACATCCAGATGGCGCACGCGCGGATGTGCGGGATCTTCCGCGTCGGCGGCATCGACCCGGAATCGGTATCGCCCGACGATATCGACTTCGGGGTGCTCCGGGAGCGCGAAGAGCAGGAGCTGATCAAGGCGCTGGTCGACTTTCCGGATCTCGTCGAGTCGGCCGCCGAGAGCCTCGAGCCGCATCGAATAGCCACGTATCTGCTCGACACCGCGCGGCTCGCCCACCTCTGGTACCACAAGCATCACGTACTTGAGCAGGCACCGGAAGTGACGAAAGCGAGGCTTGCGCTCGCTCGCGGCGCGCGCATCGTGCTCCGCAACGGCATGCAGATCCTTGGTGTTACCGCGCCGGAGCGAATGTAGTTGCACCGCGGCACTGCTCCGTTACCATTAGCATTCTGACAATCTTTCCAGCGAAATAACGACGAATGTCGGTTCTCGTGGTTGGGTCCGTAGCGCTCGATTCAGTCGAGACACCGTTCGGCAAGGCAGACGATGTCCTCGGCGGCTCGGCGACTTTCTTCTCCGCGTCGGCGAGCCTGCTTACCAAGGTGAGTGTGGTCGGAGTCGTCGGCTCCGACTATCCGGTCGACAAGCTCGATCCCCTCGAGAAACGCGGCGTCGATTTCAGTGGCCTGGAGCGCGCGGAAGGACAGTCGTTCCGCTGGCGTGGCCGCTACCGCCACGATCTCAATTCCGCCGAGACTCTTGAGACGCATCTCGGAGTATTCTCCCATTTCAGTCCCAAGATCCCCGAAAAGCTGAAGTCGTCGCCGTATCTCTTCCTCGCGAACATAGATCCGCGACTGCAGCTCGATGTTCTCGAGCAGGTGGACAAGCCGAAGCTCGTCGCGTGCGATACCATGAATTTCTGGATCCAGAGCCGACGTCCCGACCTGCTCACGCTGCTGTCGCGGGTCGATCTGGTTACCCTCAACGACGCGGAAGCGCGTCAGCTCAGCGAGAAGTTCAATCTCGTTCAGGCTGCGCAGTGGATCATGGCGCGCGGCCCACGGGTGGTGATCATCAAGAAGGGCGAGCACGGCGCATTCTATTTTGATCACAACTCGATCTTTTTCGCTCCCGCCTTTCCACTCGAGAGCGTGTTCGACCCGACCGGCGCGGGGGACTCATTTGCCGGCGGCTTCATCGGATATCTTGCCGCAACTGGAGATCTCAGTGAGGCGAACATGCGCCGAGCCGTGATCTACGGCTCGGTGATGGGGTCTTTCGCCGTCGAGAAGTTTTCGATCGAACGGCTGTTGACCGTCACCCGTGCCGAGATCGATCAGCGGATGCGCGACATGCGGCGGCTCGTCGCGTTCGAAGAGGAGCTCCCGACGTGATTGACGACGCGCTTCGTTACGGAAGCGCCGGTGTCGACATCGATGCTTCCAACTCAGCGAAGCAGCGCATCAGAAAGCTGGTCGAATCGACCTTCACCAAAGGCGTAGTGGGCGCTTTCGGAGGCTTCGGTGGCATGTTCCGGATGCCGCCCAACCTCCAGCGGCCCATACTCGTTGCCAGCGCCGACGGCGTCGGAACCAAGATCAAGGTCGCGATAGAGGCCGGCCGCCACGACACGATTGGGCGCGACCTGGTCAACCATTGTGTGAACGATATCCTCGTCCAGGGCGCGCAGCCGCTGTTCTTCCTTGATTACGTGGCGTTCGGAAAACTCGAGCCCGAGATCGTGGAAACGGTCGTCGCGGGCGTCGCCGCCGGGTGCCGCGAGAACGGTTGCGCGCTAATAGGGGGCGAGACGGCCGAAATGCCGGGATTGTACAGTCCGCCTGATTACGACCTTGCGGGGTTCATCGTCGGATATGTGGAAGAGCAGCTGATCCTGGGCGCCGCCCGCGTCAAGCCCGACGACGTGCTGATCGGCCTGGAGAGTGCAGGCCTGCACACCAATGGCTACTCGCTGGCGCGCAAGATCGTGACGGACCGGTTGCGTCTCCATTTGAGCGATCAGTTTCCTGAAGGCGCAGGTCGCAGCGTTGCCGATGTGCTCCTCTCGGAGCATCGCACGTACCTGCCGTCTTTGCGACCAGTGCTCGATCACGTTCATGCGATGGCGCACATCACCGGCGGCGGACTGATCGAGAATCTGGACAGGGCATTGCCTCAAACGCTGGATGCGGTGGTCAGGCTGGAGAGCTGGAAGGTCCCGTCGGTGTTTCGGGTCCTGATGGAAGCGGGCAAAGTCGAGCCCGCCGAGATGTACCGAACGTTCAACATGGGTGTAGGAATGGTTGTAATCTGCGCGCCGTTCGATGCCGAGCACGTGATTTCGGCGGCCGCCGCAGCCGGTGTGAAAGCGTGGATGCTGGGAGCGCTCACGCCGGGCTCGGGCGCAGTCATACTCTCTTGAGGATTCAACGATGAAAGCTCGTTTGTTCGTTATGTTCGCCGCGGCATCTCTCGCCGCAACATCGGTCAGCGCCCAGGGCGTCGATACGCAGCGCTGCCCGCCCGGATCCGTCAGTGGACTGGGCGTTCCCGATCAGACCCGCGCGTCACAGGACGCGTGTCAGAAAGCGATTGATCTGTTTCAGTATCTCGCCCCACAGCTCGGCACCATGATCGCCGGCGGCAATCCGACCCTCGGTCAGGGCGGTAACCTCGGCGGGCTGGGACACTTTTCGGCCGGCATCAGACTCAACGTCCTGCAGGGCAGCCTGCCGCAGGTCCAGGACGTGACACCCTCGGTGAACGGGGCGACCAGCACGCAGTTCGAAACCAAGGACCAGTACCTGCCCATGCCCACCGCTGATCTCGCGATCGGCATCTTCAAGGGAATACCGCTCGCCCTCACCAATGTGGGCGGCATCGATGTACTCGTCAGCGCTTCGTACGTGCCCGAGTTCGACAACAGTGGCGTCAGCGTCAAGGTACCGAATGGCTCGCTGAAGCTCGGGTATGGCGCTCGCGTTGGAATTCTGCAGGAGTCGCTGCTCGTGCCGGGTGTCGCGGTAAGCTACCTCGTCCGCGACCTGCCGACCCTCAACATTGCCGGCAACAGCGGGGGCGACTCGCTTTACGTGAACAACCTCAGCCTCAAGACCAAGGCGTGGCGGGTTACCGCGAGCAAGAGCCTGCTGATCTTCGGGCTCGCAGCCGGCTTCGGTCAGGACAAATACGACGCATCGACGGATATCGGTGCGCACGTGGCCGCTCGCTCGGTGCCTCCGACCCCGGCGGCAAACGCCGGCCCGGTATCGATCTCGCAGAGTCTCACGAGAACGAACATCTTCGGCGACCTGTCGATGAACCTGTTGCTTTTCAAGCTCAACGCAGAAATTGGACAGGTCTCGGGGGGCACGATCAACACCTACAACACTTTCAATGGCAAGCAGCCAGCCGATTCCAGAATCTACGGATCGGTCGGATTCCGATTCGGATTCTAACGACGAGCGCGACGCGGAGTACATGCGTCGCGCACTCGCCCTCGCGCAGCAAGGCTGGGGTCAAACAGCGCCGAACCCAATGGTCGGCGCTGTTGTCGTTCGCGACGGTGTCGTCGTCGGCGAGGGTTACCACGCACGCTACGGAGAGCCGCACGCCGAAATCGTCGCGTTGAAGGCGGCGGGCGATCGCGCCCGCGGCGCGACGATGTACGTCACCCTCGAGCCCTGCAATCATTTCGGCAAGACTCCGCCTTGTACCGAGGCGATTCTGCAGGCGCGCGTCAAGCGTGTCGTGATCGCCGCCGCCGATCCCACCGCCCTGGCGGGCGGTGGTGCCCGCCATCTCGCCGATTACGGCGTAGAGGTCGATTTCGCCGTGGAAGAGCCGGCCGCACTCGAGCTCAACGCAGCGTTCTTTTTCGCCGCCACCAATCCCGCGCGCCCCTGGGTGACGCTCAAGCTGGCGCTCTCCTCGAATGAGAAGATGAACGATCCGTCCGGGGAGCGTCGCTGGATCACCAACGAGCAGTCGCGGGAGGAAGTCCATCGTCTGCGCGCCAACGTCGATGCGATCGCGGTGGGCGTCGGCACCGTACTCGCCGACGATCCGGAGCTGACGGTGCGCGGCCCGGTCCGTCCGCGACTCGCGCCGGCACGCGTAGTCTTCGATCGCAACGCCGAGACGCCCCTCGAGTCCAAGCTCGTTCGGACGGCGAAAGAAACTCCAACGATGATTTTTGCGCACCACCCCGCCGTCGCGCGCCTCGCAGCGCTGCACAATGCTGGAGTCGATGTTTTCGAGGCGGATACTCTGCAGCAGGCCCTCGGTGCTCTGCGCGGATTCGGTATCCAACACCTGTTTGTAGAGGGAGGCGCGCGACTCGCGCAGCAGTTCCTGCGTGAGGGGTTGGTGGACAGACTGATTATCTTTCAATCACCGATCACCCTCGATGATGCGGGACTCAGTCCGTTCACCGGACTGTCCGATGATCTTCGAAGCGGCATCGACAGAGCGCGCGTAGTCAGGAAGTCCGATTTTGGTGAGGACACCATGACCGAATACGCGCTGCGTGAGGTTTGAATGTTCACCGGATTGATCGAGCAGGTTGGCGAAGTCGAGAGCGTACGGCAGACCGATGCCGGACGCGAGCTTCGCATCCGCGCCGAGTTTTCCGACCTGGTGAACGGCGAAAGCATCGCCCTGAACGGGGCTTGCCTCACAGTTCGTGAGTTTGGCCCCGGCTGGTTCGATGTCGCGGCTGTTGCGACGACCGTCGAACGAACCACCATCACCGCGTGGAAGAAGGGCTCACGACTGAATCTGGAGCGGGCCCTCCGGGCGTCGGACCGATTGGGTGGACATATCGTTCAGGGACACGTGGACTTTGTCGCTCGCGTCTCGGCGGTCGACAAACTGCGCGACGCGGCGCTCGTCGATCTCGTGCTGCCGCCCGGAGCGGATCCGTTGTTCGTTCTGCACGGCTCGTTGACGGTCGATGGCGTCAGCCTCACCGTGAACGATCTGAGACCCGGTTCGGTACAGCTGTCTTTGATCGACTATACGCTGCGCCACACCACCCTCGCCGAGCTCGCGGCTGGATCCCGCGTCAACGTGGAGGCCGACATCGTCGGCAAACACGTACGGCGACTGCTCGAGCCCTACCTGCGTGAGGCTTCGGGGGTAAATTCACTGACCGACTATTCGTTGGAGCATTGAGCGCTATGCAGTTTGGAACCGTCGAACAGGCAATTGCCGACATCAAGGCCGGCCGGATGATCGTCGTCGCGGACGATGAGGACCGCGAGAACGAAGGCGATCTCATTTGCGCCGCCGACCTCGTCACGCCTGAGATGATCAACTTCATGATCCGGAAGGCGGGAGGCTGGATCTGCCTCGCTCTCACCAACGAGCGGGCTGACTACCTCGAGCTTGCGCCGCAGAGCGAAGTCAGCACCGACGAGTACCGGACAGCCTTCACCATCAGCATCGACGCCGACGAGCGGTTCGGGGTGACGACCGGGGTCAGCGCGCAGGACCGTGCCCGCACCATCCGCGTCGCTGTGGATCCCAATACGGTCCCGACCGACCTGCGCCGGCCTGGCCACGTTCCGCCTCTCCGCGCCCGGGACGGCGGCGTTCTCCAGCGCGTCGGACACACCGAGACGGCCGTGGATCTTGCCCGCCTTGCCGGTCTGACTCCAGCCGGAGTCATCTGCGAGATTCTGAGCGAGGACGGGTCGAGCGCGCGTCGTCCGGAGCTCGAGCGGTTCGCCCAGGAACACGGTCTCACCTTTATCACGGTGGCGCAGCTCGTCGCGTACCGTCTGCAGACCGAGCGTCTCGTCCATCGCGTTGCGGAAGCTCGCCTGCCCACCGAGCTCGGCACCTGGAAAGTCGTCGGTTACCGCAACGACGTCGATCCGCACGAGCACATCGCGCTCGTTTTTGGCGATGTCAGTGGCGATTCCAGCGTGCTTGTGAGAATGCACTCGAAGTGTCTGACCGGCGACGTGTTCCACTCGCTCCGCTGCGATTGCGGGTGGCAGCTCGAGACGGCGATGAAGATGATCGCCAAGGAAGGCAAGGGCGTCATCGTGTATCTCGATCAGGAAGGCCGTGGCATCGGACTCCTCAATAAGCTCAAGGCCTACGAGCTCCAGGATCAGGGCATCGACACTGTCGAAGCCAACGAGCGGCTCGGGTTCAAGCCCGATCTTCGCAACTACGGAATCGGCGCGCAGATTCTGCTCGACCTCGGTCTCAAGACCATCAGACCAATCACCAACAATCCGCGCAAGCTCGTGGGCCTCGAGGGTTACGGGCTCACCATCGACGAGCGCGTGCCGATCATCTCGATCGCGCACGACGAGAACTCGAGCTACCTCGAGGCCAAGAGGGCGAAGCTGGGACACCTCTTCGCCTCGTAAATGCCGGAGTTCCAGGGATTACCGAGTGGCGCCGGACGCCGAATGGCGGTCGTTGCCAGCCGCTTCAACGAGCCCATAGTCAAGAAGCTGGTCGACGGTGCCATGCAGGCGCTCGTCGAATCGGGCGTCGTGTTCGAGGACATTGATGTGGTCTGGGTGCCTGGCGCGTGGGAGCTTCCGATTGCCGCCCGCTGGCTACTCGCGAGCGAGCGCTACGATGGCCTCGTTGCCGTTGGGGCCATTATTCGCGGCGACACCGCCCACTTCGATTACATAGCCGGCGAGGCGTCACGCGGACTCGCCGCCGCGAGCGCCGACACCGAGACACCGATTGGCTTCGGCGTGCTCACCTGCGATACCGACGAGCAGGCCGAGGAGCGCGCCGGCGGTGCACACGGCAACAAGGGCTACGACGCGGCCGTGGCCGCTCTCGAGATGGCCGACCTGCGCGATCGGCTCGACCCCGGCGATGCGGATTGAGACCCGCGCCCGTGCGCGGGCGCTGCAGGCGCTCTACGCATGCGAGATGCGGGGCGGAAAGAATCTCGATCGCGTCGCCACCCAGGTCTGGGACGATCTCGCGGTAGCGCCCGAAGAGCGCCGGCTCGCCGGACTCCTCGTCCGTGAAGTCGTGAGCACGGGTGACGAGCTCGATACCAAACTCGCCGAGCTGACCACCAATTGGCGTCTCGAGCGGCTCGGCGCGATCGAGCGATCCGTGCTCCGGCTCGGCGCCGCCGAGCTGCTGAAGGGCGATACGCCGCCACGCGTGGCGATTCAGGAAGCCGTGCGCCTCGCCGAACGGTTCGGCACATCCGCGAGCGCGAAGTTCGTCAACGGTGTGCTCGATGCTTTTGCCCGACAGGCCGGCATGATCTAGTGCGGATACTCGTCATCAACTGGCAGGACTTCACCAATCCCCAGGCCGGTGGCGCCGAGCTCCATCTGCAGGAAGTCTTCAGGCGCGTCGTTGCCCGCGGTCACTCGGTGGATCTGCTGTGCAGCTCGTGGCGCGACGCATCACCGCGCGCAAATCTCGACGGCATCGATGTCCACCGCACCGGCGGACGCAACACCTTCCCCTTCGTCGCGCGCAGCTACTTCAATCGGCACCTCGCGTCGAACGATTACGACATCGTCGTCGAGGATCTGAACAAGGTTCCGCTCTACACCCCTCTCTGGGGCCTGAAAAGACTCGTCGCACTCGTGCATCATCTTTTTGGCGGCACGGTGTTTCGCGAAGCGGCCTTTCCGCTCGCGGCCGCAGTCTGGTTGTCGGAGCGACCCCTCGGCGCGATCTATCGCGACGTTCCGTTCGAGGCAGTCAGTGTCAGCACCGCCGACGATCTGGTCACCCGCGGCATTCCCCGCGAATCGATCCGCGTCATCTATAACGGTGTCGACTCCGTGCGACTCACGCCCAACCCGGCCGAGCGCTCACCGACTCCACTCTTCGTGTACCTCGGCCGGCTCAAGAAGTACAAACGCGTCGATGATGTGATCCGCGCTTTCGCCGCACTCAACCTCCCCGGCGCGAAGCTCGAGATAGCAGGTACCGGTGACTATCGCGCCAGCCTCGAAGCTCTGGTAAAATCCCTTGGCCTGTCGGGTCGGGTGGAATTTCTGGGCTTCATCCCGGAAGATCAGAAGGTCCACCTGCTGCGTCGGGCGTGGGCATCGGTCCTCGCATCGCCCAAGGAAGGGTGGGGGATCAGCAATCTCGAGGCGGCGGCGTGTGGCACACCGGTGATTGCCGCCAATTCTCCTGGAATCAGGGAATCCGTCCTGGACGGTGAGACAGGGTTCCTTGTGCCTCAAAATGATCCGCTCGCGATGGCAGCAGCGATGAGAGGCTTGGTGGAATCAGCCTATAAGGTGAATGTACTGGGAACAGCGGGCCGCCGATTCGCCGAAACGTTTACCTGGGACCGCGCCGCGGATGAGACGCTGGCGCATCTGGAGGAAGTGATCGCGCATGACTAATGACCAAAGCACGGTGAGAGAGTGGCACCCGCGCGCGTAACCGTCGGCCAGCTCCTCGACCGGCTGCGTGGAACGCTCCAGCTCGAAGAGATCGAGCCTGGCAGCGGCCACGACCGTCCCGTCGCCAACGCCGAGGTGTCGAGCCCTGGTCTCGTCCTCGCCGGTTATGTAAGGCGGTTCTCCGCCGGGCGGCTGCAGGTCCTCGGCGAGACGGAGATCACCTACCTCGCGTCCCTCAGTCCCGACAATCGCAGACGCGTTCTGGAGCTGTTTTTCTCGTTCCCGATTCCCGCGGTCTTCGTCACCAAGGGCCAGCGCCTGCCGATCGGTCTCAAGGAGATTGCGGGCGCCGCAGGCGTTCCGGTCATTCGCACCAAGCTCAAGACCGCCGAGTTCTATCGCCGCATCAAGCCGGTGCTGGAGATGGAGTTTGCGCCGACTGTCTCGCTGCACGGATCGCTCGCCGACGTCTTCGGCGTCGGGGTTTTCTTCAGCGGCAAAAGCGGAATCGGGAAATCCGAGTGCGTGCTCGACCTTGTCGAGCGTGGCCATCGCCTCGTCGCCGACGACCTCGTCATCACCAGCAAGCGGGGTAATGATGTTCTGATCGGTCGCGGCCACGAGATGCAGCGTCACTACATGGAAATTCGCGGCGTCGGCCTCATCGACATCCCGGCAATCTTCGGCATTCGGGCGGTGCGGCAGCAAAAGCGGATCGAAGTCGTTGTGAACCTCGAGGAATGGGATCAACACGCCGTCGCCGACCGAACCGGACTCGACGTCGCCACGACGACCATCCTCGAGGTTGAGCTGCCCAAAATCACGGTGTTTCTCAACCCCGGCAAAAACATCACGGTCATAGCCGAGGTAATCGCGCTCAACCATCTTCTTCGCTATTCGGGCGTGAACGCCGCGGAAGCGTTCAACGAGAGATTGGTCGGTCGACTCAAGACCGCGGCCGCCAACAACATTCGAGAGTACCTTCAGGAAGATCATGAATGACGAGACGGGAGACGCGCCCCCGAATCCGCGCGCAATCGTAGTCGGGCACGGCGAATTCGCCGGCGGCCTCGTGTCGGCGGTGGGCCAGATCTGTGGGATGGCCGACAAGCTCGTCGTGATGTCGATGATGGGCATGACGCCGGAGGACATCGAAGCGGCCATTCGCGACCAGCTCTCGACGACTGGCGCCCGGGTGATCTTCACCGATCTTCCCGCAGGCAGCGCCACCATCGCCGCGCGTCGTATCGTCAAGGACGAGCCCGGACTCGTGCTCGTGAGCGGAGTCAACCTCGCCACGCTACTGGACTTCGTCTTCAATACTTCAGTACCGCCCACCGAGGCCGCACGGGCCGCCGCCGAGAGAGGAAAAGCATCGCTGATCGTGGTCGGCCGCTGATGGGAATCCATCTCTACCGGATCGACGATCGCCTGATTCACGGCCAGGTAGTTGTCGGCTGGGGTCAGCCGCTCAACGCACGGTTCATGGTGCTCGTGGATGATCTTGTCGCGGCGAGCGATTGGGAGAAGGAGCTTTACCGCATGGCCGTGCCGCCCGGCATCGAGATTGTTTTTGCCGACGTCGATAGCGCCATCCGCGAGCACGCCCGTTGGGAGGCCGACCCGCGTCCCGGGATTCTCATCACCGGTGATATCACCAGCATGCACCGCCTCGTGAAGGCAGTGAAAGCGATCGGCAGCGTAAACCTCGGCGGAATTCACCATCGTGCCGGCCGTGCGGCCAGGCTGCGCTACATCTTCCTCACCCCGGAGGAAGAGAATCAGCTTCGCGAGATCGAGTCTGCCGGCGTCGAGGTGACCGCGCAGGACGTTCCGTCCGCCCGCGCCGTGCCGCTCGCCGAAGTACTCGAGGGTGAAGCCAATTGAGTCTTCTCGAGGCGCTGCCAATCGCGCTGCTCGGCGCGTTGCTCGGGCTCGACGTCGTCAGCTTCCCGCAGGCGATGGTCTCGCGCCCAATCGTCGCGGCGACGCTCTCGGGTGGATTGATCGGGCATCCCAGCGCCGGCTTGCTGATTGGAGTCGTGCTGGAGCTGATCGCGCTGGACACTCTTCCGTTCGGCGCCTCGCGCTATCCGGAGTGGGGATCTGCCGGCGTGGTCGGCGGAGCGCTCTTCTCGGCGCAGACCCCGGGCGCGCCGGGCGCGCTCCCCGCCTCGATGCTTGCCGCGTTGCTCACGGCAAGCATAAGCGGATGGAGCATGGTCGTATTGCGACGATTCATAGCGCGCCGGCTCGAGAGGTCCCGCGACCGCATCGAGGACGGGTCACGCGATGCGCTGATGTCGCTGCACCTGACCGGAATGTCGATGGATCTCCTGCGCGGCGGGCTGGTTACGCTGACGGCGATGATGATCTTCGCCCCGCTGGTCCGCGCAATCGTTGCGGTATGGGGAAGCGAATCGGCGGCGTCGAGGGCAGTCGTTGTCGTCATCGCCGCAGTGGTTGCGGGTGGCGCGCTGTGGAAGGTTTACCACTCGGTCCGGCATGTCCTGTGGTTCTTTCTGGCCGGGCTCGTTGCCTGGTCGGTCCTGTTGGTGACGAGATGAGTAGCGAACCCACGTCAACGTCGATGCCAAGGCTGCCGCTACACGTGCGAATGGCGATCTATTTCCGGCTCCTCGCGCTCCAGGGGTCCTGGAACTACGAGACGCTGAACGGCACCGGCATCGGCTTCGCGATCGAGCCGGCTCTCAGGTACCTGCCGGGCGGACCCGGCGGAGCGGCCTACCGCGCTGCGCTCGCGCGCGAGTCGCGTTACTTCAATGCGCACCCGTATCTCGCCGGCGTGGCAATCGGCGCACTCAGCCGCGCCGAGCTCGAGGGTGTAGATCCCGCGCGAATCGAGCGCTTCCGAACTGCACTCGCAGGTCCCCTCGGCAGCGTCGGAGACCGTCTGGTTTGGGCCAGCTGGTTACCCTTCTGCTCGGTCGTCGCCATGGGGGTTTATGGGGCGGGCGGGTCGGCCCTGGCAGTCGTTGGTACATTTCTCTTGTTGTACAACGCCGGGCACCTTCTCCTCAGGGCATGGGGACTACGAATTGGTCTCTCGCGCGGTCTCAATGTCGCATCCGCACTGGGCAATCCGGTGCTGCGCCAGGGTCCGCAGTACATCGCCTGCGCTGCCGCGTTTGTCTCGGGACTCTCGCTGCCGCTGGCCTTGCAGCGCGTAACGGGGCCAGGCAGGGCGTTGGCGGGCGCAATCATCGCCGCTGCATTTCTGGGAATTCTTCTCCTCGCGCGGTTACGCGAGCAGGCCGAGGGCTGGCGCGTCGCACTTGGCGTTCTCGCGGTGTTCGTTCTCTACTCGGTAATCACCTGATGCCAGAGCGCGACGTAAAGATCGTCAACAAGCTGGGCATCCATGCCCGCCCCGCCGCCGAGATCGTGAAAACAGCGGGGAAATTCAAGTGCAACATCACCATCGTGCGCGACGATCTCGAGGTGAATGCCAAGAGCATCATGGGCGTGATGATGCTCGCCGCCGAGTTTGGCTCGACGATAACGATCAAGGCGACCGGCGAGGACGCCGAGCAGGCCCTCGATGCACTTCAGACGGTGATAGCCAACAAGTTCGGGGAGAGCTGATGGCGAAGGGAATCGCGGGCATGCCCGCGTCTCCCGGTATCGTCGATGGCCCGGTGCATCTGCTGCGCTGGGAAGTCCCGGACGTCCGCCACCGGATCATCCCGGACGAAGCAGTGGCCGGTGAGATCGCGCGCTTTCATGCGGCGCTGAAACAGGCGAAGGAACGACTGCAGCAGGTGCGTGCCCGCGCCGAGAAAAATGCCGGCGCCGAAGAGGCGGCGATCTTCGACGTGCAGATCTCGATCCTCGAGGACGCCGAACTCGCGCGCCAGGTGGAGGAGCTGATTCACCAGAACCTGGGCGCTGAAAAGGCCTTCGACCTCGTGCTGTTCGAATGGCGTCAGCAATTCGCGGGTCATGCACGGCCGATGCTGCGCGAGAGAGTCGGCGATCTCATCGACATTCACATTCGGGTGCTGTCGATTCTCCTCGGCCTGCCCGACCACGATCCGGTGGATCTGCCGAAGGGCTCCAACAAGATTCTCGTCACCCACGACCTGACCCCGAGCCTGACCGTCCAGCTTGATCGGGAAGCGATCATCGGCATCGCGACCGACGCGGGAACGCGCACGTCACACGTTGCGATTCTCGCTCGGTCGCTGGGGCTGCCTGCTGTTGTCGGACTTCGCGATGCCACCCAGCAGCTCAACGGCAACGAACACGTGATCCTCGACGGAACGTCGGGCGTGCTCGTGATCGATCCGACTCCGACCCAGATCAAGATCTATCGCGAGCGGCGCGCTGTCGAAGCGCTGGAAGACAAGGAGCTCCAGGCACTCGCTGTCGCCGATTCGGTCACCCTCGATGGGCATTGGGTCACCCTTCGCGCCAACGTCGACCTTCCCGAGGAGGCCGACTTCGCCGCGCGCAGCGGCGCCGAAGGCGTCGGCTTGATGCGGACGGAATTTCTCGTTGTTGGTCGCGCGACGATGCCCGACGAGGAGGAGCAGTATCGCGCCTACCGCCACGTCGTCGAAGCGTTCGGTGGACGGCCTGTCGTCATCCGCACTTTCGATGTTGGCGGCGACAAGCTTCCCGTCGGCGGTTATCCCACCGATCCCAATCCGTTCCTCGGCTGGCGCGCCATCAGGATGTGCCTCGACGAGCCGGAGCTGTTCAAGACCCAGCTGCGGGCGCTGCTCCGCGCGGCGATGCACGGCGACGTCAGGATCATGTTCCCGCTCATCATCACGCTCGACGAAGTGAAGCAGGCCAAGCACCTGCTCAACGAGGCGGCGCGCGAGCTCGACGCGCGCGGAGTCGCCTATCGCCACGATCTCCCGCTCGGGGTGATGGTCGAAACGCCGGCGGCCGCGCTGTCGGTGCATACGCTCGTCGACGACGTCTCGTTCTTCAGCATTGGCACCAACGACCTGGTGCAATACACTCTTGCCGTCGATCGCGGCAGCGCCACGCTCGCGGCGCGGTTTACGCCGTTGCATCCGGCCGTTCTCACCCTCATCAAGCGGATCGTCGACGTCGGTGTCGCCCACCGGCTCGAGGTCGCGGTATGCGGTGAGATGGCTTCCCAACCCCTGATGGCCTTTGCCCTGATTGGGCTGGGCGTGCGTTCGCTGAGCGTCGCCGGTCGCGCGGTGCCGCTCGTCAAACGGATTGTCCGCGGCGTGAGCGTCAGCGTCGCCGCTGAAGCGGCCAACGCGGCGCTCGAATCCCGCACCGCCCGCGAAGCCGAAGGGGAGCTGCGCCGGCGGTTGATGACCGCGTTCGGGGATGCTCCGTTTTTGCGCGATGGGTTGCCCGGCTTCGTTGAGGGAAATATCTTCGAAAGCTCCGGTGGACTGAAAACATCCTCGGCGCGGGAATAGTACGGCCCGCGACCGTTGCCACCGATCATCCTCACATTCCCCAGAGGAAGTTCGTGCTCGATCGACATCTGTTCACCTCCGAATCCGTCACCGAGGGCCATCCCGACAAGGTTGCGGACGCGATTTCGGACGCCATCCTCGACGCAATTCTCAAAGATGATCCCCAGGCCAGAGTAGCCTGCGAAACCCTCGTCACGACGGGACTCGCCTGCGTTGCGGGAGAGATCACCACCAAGACCTATGTCAACGTGCCGGAGATCGTGCGCTCGACGATCGACCGGATCGGCTATAACGACACCGCGTTTGGGTTCGACTCCAAGACCTGCGCCGTGATCAGCACCATCGACAAGCAATCGCCCGACATCGCCCAGGGCGTAGACACCGGCGGCGCCGGCGACCAGGGCATGATGTTCGGCTACGCCACCGACGAGACCGACGAGCTGATGCCGATGCCAATTCAGCTGGCGCATCGCCTCACAGAGCGGCTGGCTGAATTCCGGCGCTCGAAGGAGGGCGGATGGGTTCGGCCCGACGGCAAGGCGCAGGTAACCGTGCTGTATGAGGACGCCCTGCCGGTTGGAGTCGAGACGGTCGTCGTGTCCACCCAGCACTCCGAAGACATCTCTCACAAGAAGCTTCGCGAAGCGATCATCAGCGAAGTCGTCGAGCCAGTCGTTCCAAAGCAGTTGCGCGACAAGAGCGTCAAGTTCCACATCAATCCCACCGGACGCTTCGTGATCGGCGGTCCTCAGGGAGACGCTGGGCTCACCGGCCGCAAGATCATCGTCGATACCTACGGCGGCATGGGTCGCCATGGCGGCGGCGCATTCAGTGGCAAGGACCCGTCCAAGGTCGATCGCTCGGCGTGCTACGCGGCGCGGTGGGTCGCCAAGAACGTCGTCGGCGCCAAGCTCGCGCGTCGCTGCGAGGTTCAGCTCGCGTACGCTATTGGCGTCGCACAGCCCGTGTCGATCAACGTCGATACCTTCGGCACCAACACCGTGCCGGAGACGTCGATTCTCAACGCCATCACCAAGGTGTTCGATCTTACGCCGAAGGGAATCATCAGCGCGCTCGATCTCCGAAAGCCGATCTATAGCCCGACGTCGTCTTACGGGCACTTCGGTCGCACCCCGCGCAAGAACGGCAAGGGAACTCTGTTCACCTGGGAGCGTCTGGACCGCGTCGCGGATCTCCGCAAGGCCGCCGACGCCCGGTAGCATTACGGCTGCTCCGGTGTAGCACGAAGCTGGCTCGTCTCGGGCCAGCTTTTCTACTTTCCGGCCACACCGTTAATTTGATTTGATGCAACTCGTTGAAGTCGAGGTGATGCGCCTCGGGCTCGATCGTTCCACCAACTCCTACGTCGTGATTCTGCAGGAGAAGGGAGGCGCGCGACTTCTCCCGATCTGGATCGGCCAGCCCGAAGCCGAATCGATCGTGATCGAGATGAACAAGCTGAAGCGCGAGCGCCCTCTCACCCACGATCTTTGCAAGAACCTCATCATCGGCATGGGTGGGACGCTCCGACGCGTCAACATCACCAAGGTCGAGAATCGCACCTTCTACGCCGAGCTGCACATCGCGCGCAATTCCGGCGCGGTCCACATCGACGCGCGTCCGTCCGACAGCATCGCCATCGCGCTCCGATTCGAGGCGCCCATCTTCGCGCAGGAGAGTCTTCTCACTGCCCTGTTGCTCGAGGAAGGCCAGAACGCTCCGGAGACCGTCGCCGAGCCGTCGGAGGAGATGTCCGCCGAGCAGCTGAAGGAGTATCTGGAGAACCTGCGGCCCGAAGACTTTGGGAAGTTCAATATGTAGTCTCGCGGTCCTGCTGATGCTGCAGGCCGCGCTCCCATCCGCTCCGCCGATCACCATGCACGTGTCGGGTCGCATCGTGCGGCCCGGCGACCGGAAGATGGATCCGGTGAAGGACGCTTTGGTGGTGCTGCACCGTGTCGGACCCGATCGGGCCGGTCCGCTCGACTCGGTGCGATCCGATGCGCGAGGACGTTACGGCTTCAGTTACGTGCGGTCCGGCAGCGAAGATGCCATCTATTTCGTCTCGGCGTCGCACGATGGGATCGCCTATTTCACCGCGCCGCTCGCCGAAGGAAACGTGAGCGGCGACGACGGCGAGATCACGGTGTTCGACACCACATCGGGTCATGTGCCGTTGAGTTTGCGCGGGCATCACGTCGTGGTGTCTGCCGCTGATGCCAACGCGCGTCGCTCGATCGTCGAAGTCTACGATCTCTCCAACGATTCATCGGTGACGCGCATCGCAGTCGGAGACGATCCATCGGCGGCCGTGTGGCAAACGCACATCGCTCCCGCAGCGACCGACTTCAAGGTGGGGCAGGGCGACATTTCAGCCGGCGCGGTGACGTACGCGAACGGCCTCGTCAGCGTATTCGCCCCGCTGGCTCCTGGGGTCAAGCAGTTGTCGTTCTCCTACTCGCTCGCCGCCAGCGACTTTCCGCTCAAGCTGCCACTCGAGAAGGACACGGGCATCTACGAGATCATGATCGAGGAAAAAACGGGAAGCGTCACCGCGCCGAATCTCAAGGAGGTCGAGCCTGTCACGGTAGACAACCGGAATTTCCGGCGCTTTCTCGGGTCAGACCTGCCGCAGAGCTCTGTTGCGGTGATCGACCTACCCGCGCCGCCGAAGACCCACACCATCGACCCCCGTTATCTCGTCGCACTTACGCTCGTGATCGGCGGCTCGATGGTGCTGGCGCTTGCGCAGGCGCTGCGTCGTAGATAGCTTCGCCCCATAATCGATCGCGGACGGGAGCCACGGAAACCGGTGTGATGCCGGTGCGGCCCCGCCACTGTATCGGGCGATACACGCCGACTCGAAAACCACTGACTGCGGGAGCAGTCGGGAAGGTGAGTCAGGCGGCCCGGAGCCAGGAGACGACTTTCGTCCGCGCCACTTTCGCAGAACCTCGGGGGAGGTGCTGGTGGCGGTCAGGCGTCTTTTTGGCGCGTGCTCGTTGCGGGCATTCCTCTGGGAGGAGTGTCCGTTTTGTTTTTGTACCGACGCCGCCTGGTTTGCTCGATGCTGCTCGCGCTGGCGCTTGCTGGCTGCCGGGAATCAAGTCAACGAGCGCGCCTGCGCGATGATTTTGGGAATCCGATCGTTGTCGGACCGGTTCCGTCGCGGATCGTCTCGCTGAACCCCGCAACCACCGAGATTCTGTTCACCATCGGCGCCGGTTCGCGCCTCGTTGGTCGCTCCCACTACGATCTGTGGCCAGATTCGGCGCGGCGCGTCCCCGACCTCGGCGACGGCATCCGGCCCAACATCGAAGCTGTGCTCGGCGCGCGCCCCGACCTCGTCGTGCTCTACGCCAGCCCGGACAATCGAAACGCTGCCGATCGCCTTCGCGCCGCCGGGATAAACACCCTCGCGCTGAAAACCGATCACGTCGCGCAGTTCTCGAGTGTAACCGCTCTTCTCGGCGAAATCCTCCACGACTCCGCGCGCGCCGAGACGGTGATCGACTCCGTCCGTCAAACCCTCGACAGCGTTCGTCGGGCGACGAAGAGCCTCCCGCATCCCACCGTGTTCTGGCACATCTGGGATTCGCCGCTCATCACGATCGGTGCCGGCAGTTTCATGAGCGAGCTCGTCTCCACTGCCGGTGCGAGGAATGTGTATCAGGACATCACCGGCGCATCAGCCCAGATCGCGCTCGAGGATGTCGCTCGCCGCGATCCGGATTTCGTCCTCGCCGGCCCGGACGGCGCCCGGCAGATCAAATCGGATCCGCGGTGGCGAATAGTTCGCGCTGTCCGGAACGGCAACATCGTCGTCGTCGACACGGGAATGGTCGGGCGGCCGTCGGTACGACTGGGCGAGGCCGCTGTGTCGCTGGCGAAAGCGCTGCATCCCGGACTGTTCAAGTGAAGCGATTCAGGAGCTGGTACTGGGTCGCGCTCGCGACGGTTCTGGTTGCAATCAGCGTCGTCGCAGTGGCGAGCGGTGCAGTCGCGGTTCCGCTGGCTGGGGTTATCGACGCGTTACAGGGAACGGGTGATCCAACCGCCGTCGCGATCGTGCGCGATCTGCGCTTGCCCCGGGTCATCCTCGGCGCTCTGGTCGGCGCCGGACTTGGCGCCAGCGGTGCTGCGCTTCAGGGTGCGCTCAGAAATCCGCTGGCGGAGCCGTACCTGCTTGGCGTGTCCGGGGGTGCTGCCGTCGGTGCAGTCATAGCGTTCGCTCTGGGCGCGACGAGCGATGCGGTGATAACCCTGTCGGCGTTTGCCGGCGGCATCGCCGCGGTATTCGTCGCGCTTGCGGTGGCCCGCGTCGGCGGTCGGAGCACGCGCGCTGACGTGCGCACCTTGCTCATTGCTGGAGTCATCGTCGGCGCATTTGCAAACGCTGCGATCATGGTCGCGCTCGCCAATGCATCGCCGAACAATATTCGCGGCGCGCTGTGGTGGATGATGGGCTCCGCAGTTGACGCGACCTGGACCCGCACCGGGTGGCTTGCGTTGAGCCTGCTGCTGGCTGGTGCTACGCTCATCTATTTCGCGCGCGAAATCGACGTTCTTTCGCTCGGCGAGGATGCTGCCGCATCACTCGGTGTCGATGTCGAGCGTGCCGGCTGGCGGGCATTCCTGATCAGCGCGCTCATCGCTGCCGCGACCGTCGCGGCGGCCGGTTTGATCGGCTTTGTCGGACTTGTTGTGCCGCATATCGCGAGGGCGATGGGTCTCCGCGCCCACCGGCCGCTAATCCTCGCGTCTGCTCTGATAGCAGCGACCCTGGTGGTTGCCGCCGACCTCGCCGCACGAACCGTCGCTGCACCGACCGAGCTTCCGCTCGGCGCGATCACCGCGCTCCTCGGCGTGCCGTTCTTTCTTATCCAGCTCCGACGCATCGCATGATTGCCGTCACGGATCTCGTGGTCTCCTATCCCGGAGTGCGTGACAATGCCGTAGATGGCGTCACCTTCGTCGCCGAGCGCGCACGGCTAACCGCTCTCGCCGGTCCCAACGGTTCGGGCAAGAGCTCTATCGTCAAGGCGCTACTCCGCCGCGCCGACACGCCGCGCGGAGTCGCAACTTTTGACGGCCGGGATGTCAGGACGCTGACGCACAACGAGCTTGCGCGCAGTCTGGCGGTCGTCCCCCAGCGAGAGGATGCTGCCTTCCCGATGCAGGTTCGCGAGTATATCGCACTCGGTCGGTACCCGCACCTGGGCCTCTGGCGCTCGCCGGCGCGTGAAGACGAGCTCGCCGTCGAGGAGGCGCTGCATCAGGCTGGTGTCACCGATCTCGCGCTTCGCGACACCGACGCGCTGTCTGGCGGGGAGTGGCAGCGCGTTCGCATCGCGCGGGCACTCGCACAAAAAGCCCCGGCGCTCGTTCTCGACGAGCCCACGACTTTTCTCGACGTCGCGCACGAGATGGCCATCTTCGAGCTCCTCTATTCACTGTCGCGCAGCGGGCTCGCCGTACTTCTCGTCAGCCATCAGCTGAATCTCGTCGCGCGGTTCGCCGATACGATCGTTCTGCTCGACCACGGCAAAGTCGCAATTCACGGAACGCCCGCCGAAGTGATGCGTGCCGATCGACTCGAATCGATTTACGACTGGCCGGTAGTCGTAAGCCGCGATCCCGCCGTCGGCGCGCCGTCGCTGGTTCCGCTGCGCCGACCCGTCAGGCTCCCCACTCCGAATCCACCCCACCAGCCATGAATTCCCGTTTGCTCGGTCTTACCGCTGCCTGCCTCGCGGGCATCGCTTCACAGGCGCACGCTCAATCCGGTGACACTGCACAGCTCGGCACCGTAGTGGTCTCCGCGTCCAAGGTTCCGCGTCCCGCGGTCACCCTTTCGCAAGCGGTCACCGTGATTTCAGGCGCCGATCTACGGGCGCGCGGAGTGACGAGGGTGTCGGATGCCTTGCGCGAAGTTCCCGGCGCCGCTCTCGTCCAGAGCGGCTCGTACGGAGCTGTGACGTCGCTCTTCCTGCGCGGAGGTGAGAGTAGGTACACCAAGGTTCTGATCGACGGCGTGGCGGTCAACGCGCCCGGCGGATCGTTCGACTTCAGTCACCTGACAACGGATAACATCGATCGAATTGAAATCGTGCGCGGCCCCGCCAGCGTACTCTACGGCGCCGACGCCGTTACAGGCATCGTGCAGATTTTCACGCGACGCGCCGAGGCATCCAGAGCAGCGCTCGGACTTCGGGCCGGGACGTACCACTCGCTCGACCTGGATGGCGATCTGTCGGGTACTTCGGATCTCGGCGGCTTTACCATCGCCGCCGCGCAGCACTCGAGCGACGGGATTCTGCCGTTCAACAACGAATATCTGAATGGCACCCTGAGCTCTTCGATCAGCCTCGCAAAGAGTGCAAGCGGCGACGCCGCGCTTTCGGCGCGATATACGTCCGCAGAATTCCATTACCCGACCGATTTCACCGGCGCGCCGGTCGATACCAACTCCTACCGTGTCCAGCACCGGCTGACAGTCGGCCTCAACGCGGGTCGCAACTTAAGCCCGAACATCCAGGCGAGACTGCTCGCGGGGAGCAACGACGTCATCGATCTCACCGAAGACATCGCAACACCCTTTGGGGCGTCGGCACCGCAGCACTCTGCGTTCAGATCGCGCGGATATCGCCGAAATCTGGAAGGTCGATTCGCCTTCTTCCTCCCGGCCAAGACGACCCTCACCCTCGGAGCTGCATTCGAAGGTGAAAGAGAGCACAGCTCGAACGGTGCCGGCGCTGTCGGCGTTCCCACGACGGAGACCGACTCATTCGACGCGAGCCGTCACAACTTCGCCTATTACACGGAGCTGCTTGGCGCGATTACGGATCGCGTCGCGTACACCGTCAGCGGTCGGGTCGACGACAACTCCGAATACGAGCGCTACGCGACCTACCGGCTCGGCGCCAACGCTTCGATTGCGCCGCGGCTCAGATTGCGTGCGTCACTCAGCTCCGCGTTCAACGCACCCGCATTCAATGAGCTGCGGCCTACACTTTACACCGTCGGCAGTCCCGACCTCCTTCCCGAGCGCATCCACTCGGCAGAGATAGGTGTGATCGCGACTCCGGCTCCCCGGCTCCTGCAATTTGCCGCAAGCTACTTCACTCAGCGCTTCGCCGACCTCATTCAGTTCGTCAATGGCTCACCTCCCGACTTCAAGGGGAGCTACGCCAATCTCACCGAAGCTACCTCCAACGGGTACGAGGTCGAAGCGCAGCTATTCCCGCTGAGCGTGTGGCGTGGCTCGGCGAGCTTTACGGTTGTGAACCCGCGCGTTTCGTCAGTGGATCCGGGCTATCAGGGTTCCGATCAGGCCGGGGATGCGCTGATCAGACGGCCGACGCATTCCGGCGGCGCGACCATCAGCTTTGTCCCGAAGCTCGGCACGTTCTCACTCGCCGCCCGATACGTCGGGAAGCGTCCCGACATCGACTTCACGCAATTCCCATCGCCGCGTGTAACGCTTCCCGCGTACACCAAAGTCGATCTCTCCGCCGAATACCCGCTATCGTTCTGGCCGCTCACCGGCCTCAGTCTCAACGCGCGCATAGACAATCTTTTCGACCGCCGGTACGAGGAGGTTCTCCATTTCGCCACTCCCCGCCGCACCTTTGTTATCGGCGCGCGCGCCTCGACCTTGTTCTGGTCGCGGGCCCGGTCGTGACGAGTGTTACATTCTCCCTATGTCACTCGTTGCCACCGACGCGATCGTATTGCACGCGTTCGACTACCTCGAGAGCTCGCGGATCATCCGCCTCCTGACCAGGGAGGCTGGCGTACAATCGGCGCTGGCTCGGGGCGCGCGAAAATCGAGAGGCAGGTACGGAACCGCGCTTGATCTTTTCGCTGAGGGCACGGCACAGCTTTACGTCAAGCCGAACCGGGAGCTCCACAACCTCGCGAGCTTCGAGATCTCGCGCTCGCGGAGCGAATTAGCGGCCGACGTCGGAAGATTTACCGCCGCGTCGACCGTCGCGGAGCTGGCGCTCCGGTTTGCCGGCGAGGAGGCGAACCAGCAGTTGTACGACACGGTCGCCGACGCTCTCGACCGTATCGCGCTTTCGCCCGCCGAGCAAACCATCGAGGATGGTCTCGCCGCCTGCTGGCGGGTTGTATCGGTCCTCGGATTTACGCCCGAGCTCTCGAGCTGCGCGCTTTGTCATACGCCGTTGCGTGACACCGACGACGCCGCATTCTCGCACGCATCGGGTGGGATAGTCTGCCCGTCCTGCAGTCGACTGGCGCCGGGCGGTCGGAGAATCCCGGCTTCGGCGCGCACAGCCATTCGTCGCTGGCTCGATCTCGAGCCGTCCCCGCTCACCGAGCCCGAAGCCAGATCCCACCAGCGGCTGCTCCGCGAATTCCTCGGCGCGCACCTCACCGACGACCGGCCGCTGCGCGCATTCGCGGTGTGGGAACACGAACGGTGGACCGCGGCATGATCATCGGAACTGCGGGGCACATCGATCACGGCAAGACCGCGCTGGTGAAGGCTCTGACCGGCGTCGATGCCGACCGCCTCCCCGAGGAAAAACGTCGCGGCATTACCATCGATCTCGGCTTCGCCCCGCTTCAGCTCGATGGGATCGGCATCGTTGGAGTGATCGACGTGCCCGGCCACGAAGACTTTGTGCGCAGCATGCTCGTCGGCGCCAGCGGGATCGACCTCGGCATGCTCGTCGTCGCGGCGGACGAAGGAGTCATGCCGCAGACGCGCGAGCACTTGTTGATTCTCGGGCTCCTCCAGATTCCCCGGCTCGTCGTTGCGATTACGAAACGCGATCTGGTCGATCGCGAGTGGCTCGAGCTCGTGCGCGCCGATGTATCGGCGCTATTGTCCGAGCGCACACTGTCGCCTGCGCCCGTCGTCGCTTGCTCGGCTCGCACCGGTGCCGGCCTCGACGAGCTCCGATCCGCGCTGGCTGCCGAGCTGGCTGGGACAACAGAGCGCTCCGGCGACGATCTCTTCCGAATGCCCATCGATCGCGCATTCACCATCAAGGGAACCGGCACCGTCGTGACCGGCACTGTCTGGAGCGGAGACCTGCCGGTTGATACGGCCGTGATCATTCAGCCGGTTGGCATTCACTCGAGGGTAAGGCGCATCGAGCAGCACGGTGCGGCGTCGGCAAACGCAAGAGCGGGCAGCCGCGCCGCAATCGCGCTCGCCTCAGTTGAAGTCAGCGAAGTCGCGCGCGGCTGCGTGCTGGTGAGCGACGAGAGCTGGCGCCCAACTACTCTGTTTGAGGCTGTCATAAGTCTGGACGCCGACATTGCCGCGGAGTTGTCCGCGCGCACGCGACTTCGTCTTCATGCGGGCGCGTCGGAAGTAGGAGTGCGCGTTATTCTTTCCCGATCATCAGAGCCGGCTGCGCGCAGTCTCGCGCGCATTGCCACGGACGGGCCACTAGTGCTTCGCGGTGGTGACAGGTTCGTCCTGCGGTTGCCGGCGCCGCTTCGCACCATCGGCGGGGGAGTCGTCGTCGATCCGTACGCGCGACGCCGACCATTGCCCGTCACATCAGAGTCGCAGCTTGAAGCGCTCACCATGAGTGCGGAGTCGCGGCTCTCCTGGCTGCTTAACGCTGAAGCTCTGCGAGGCGTTCCGATCGCAGACATCCCCGTCCGCGCCGGCTGCAGTCCGGCTGAGGCGGCGGCGTTAGTGAACCGCGTCGGCGCATTGCGCGAAGCCCACAACCTTTTTGCCTTGCCCGCTGTCGAACAGGTAATGGCAAGCGTTCGCAGAATTGTCGCGGAATACGAGATCAAGTCTCCCCTCAATCCGGGGATACCGGCGCGCACGCTCCGCGAAGGTTTGCGGGTGCGCGACGAGCTCGCCGACATATCGATCAGAGAGATGGAGCAACGCCGCGAGATCGAGTCGGTCGGCCCGCTGCTGCGCCGCCCCGGCTGGGTCCCTTCGCCGAGCGACCGCGATAGCCAGGAGGCGGACCGTCTGGCGCATGATATTTGCGCTGGGGAGACGGAGCCGCCAAGCGTGTCGGAGCTTGTCGCACGCTATGGCAGCTCGGTGCCCGGATTGCTCCGTTTTCTGGAGCGGCAGGGGCGGATCGTCCAGGTGGAGACCGACCGTTACTACGACCGGGCGGCAATTGATGCGCTGATCGAACGGCTCAGAGCGAAGTTGGTGGCAGGTGAGATCTATGCTCCTGCTCAGCTTCGGGACGTGCTCGGATTCTCGAGGAAATACCTTATACCTTTCCTCGAATTCTGCGATCGGAATGGCATAACGGAACGAAAGGGAGTTGGGAGGGTCCTGAAACGTACAACAAGCGTTTTGCTTGACACTTCCGAAGCTCATTCGTAAGTTCGCGCCAAGAACACATGTCCACCCTGGTAGGAGTTAGCGTCTAGAGACCCTCTTTCGTCAGCATTTGGAGACAACATGAAGCACCTGTTGCGGGCGCTGTTAGTAGTGCTCGTGCTCGGCGCGTTCATGCCAAGTCGTTCGGCGGCTCAGGGCTCATCCCAGACCGGCGGAGGACAAGGCGCCGGGTTGCAGCTGGGGCAGAATTTCCCAAACCCGGTCAATCAGGACACTCGGATCAAGTTCGTCGTCGCGGATCCCCAGGGATGCGCGGACCCGGGTCGTCAGCACCGCGTTAGCCTGCGGATCTACAACTTGCTCGCGCAGCAAGTCGCTGTTCCGGTGCTGCAGGGCGGTGTCGGGAATGTCGCCGGTGGCGAAGCTCTGGAAAACCTGCTTTTGACATGCGGCGAGTACATGGCCTATTGGGACGGCAAATACTCGCAGAGTGGGGACGACGTAGCGTCGGGGATTTATCTGTACCGCCTCGAGGTCGACGGAAAAGTCCTCGTCAAGAAAATGATCGTCAGGAAGTAGATTGAACTTTCAAGACGCGCTCTGGCAGAAACCAGGGCGCGTCTTTTTCTTTTGGCACCTGAAGTGTGCCAGGTTGGCGGGTTTTATGCGGCACCTCCGTTGCAGCTTCGACTACACGTCCTCCTCACCCGCAAGTCGATGATCAATCCAGACCGTCTCACCGTAAAGGCAACCGAAGGTCTCAACGAAGCTGTCGACCTCGCGCGTCGCGCCGGCAATCCCCTCGTGTATGATCTGCACCTGCTGCTCGCCCTGCTCACTCAGGACGAGGGCATCGTCGTGCCGATTCTTCAGAAGCTCGGCGTCAGCGTCGCGCAGCTGCGCGAATTAGTCGGGCGCGAGATGGCCCGTTACCCGAAGCAGTCTAACGCCCAACCCACCTTGTCTCGCGAGATCAATCAGGTTTTTGACAAGGCGGAGGCCGACGCCCAAAAGCTCGGCGACGAGTTCGTTTCGACCGAGCACTTCCTTCTCGCGCTGTCCGACGTCAAGGGCACGGAAAGCCGAACCCTTCTGTCTGGCGTGGGGGCCAGTCACGACGCTCTTCTGGAGGCGCTGGAGAGCGTCCGCGGATCTCACCGCGTAACCGATCAGACCCCAGAGAACCAATACCAGGCGTTACAGCGCTACACCCGCGATCTCACCGATGCCGCGCGCAAGGGCAAGCTCGACCCCGTCATCGGGCGCGACGAGGAAATTCGCCGGGTCGTGCAGGTTTTGTCGCGCCGCACCAAGAACAACCCGGTCTTGATTGGCGAGCCCGGCGTCGGCAAGACTGCGATCGCCGAGGGGCTCGCGCAGCGCATCACCAATGGCGACGTCCCGGAAGGCCTCAAGAACAAGAGACTGGTCGCGCTCGACCTCGGTGCCCTCATCGCCGGAGCAAAGTTCCGCGGTGAGTTCGAAGAAAGATTGAAGGCCGTGCTCAAGGAGATCACGGAAGGAGAAGGACAGTTCATCGTCTTCATCGACGAGATGCACACCATTGTCGGCGCGGGCAAAGCAGAGGGCTCGATGGATGCGGGGAACATGCTCAAGCCCATGCTCGCCCGCGGAGAGCTTCGCGTGGTTGGCGCGACTACCCTCGATGAATACCGCAAGCACATCGAGAAAGACGCCGCGCTGGAGCGCCGTTTCCAGCCCGTGTACGTCGGCGAGCCGTCCGTCGAAAGCACCATCGCCATTTTGCGTGGGCTCAAGGAGCGCTACGAATCGCACCACGGAGTTCGCATCACCGACGGCGCCATCGTCGCCGCTGCAACGCTCTCCAACCGCTACATCGGCGACCGCTTTCTGCCCGACAAAGCCATCGACCTGATCGACGAGGCCGCGTCGCGCCTCCGCATCGAGATCGATTCGATGCCCCAGGAGATCGACGAAGTCGAGCGGCGCATCACCCAGCTCGAGATCGAGCGGCAGGCGCTCCAGAAAGAAAAGGACAAGGAGTCGCGCGAAAGACTGACCGCGCTCGAGCGCGAGCTCGCGGAGCTGCGCGAGAAATCCGCGGGAATGAAAGCCCAGTGGCAGCAGGAAAAAGAAACCCTCGGCGCGGTCGGCAAGATCAAGCAGCAGATCGAGCAGGCGCGCATCGAGGCAGAGCGCGCCACGCGGGCGGGCGATCTGCAGAAAGCAGCCGAGATCACCTACGGCCAGATCCCGGCGCTGGAGCAGCAGATGCGCGACGCCGAGCAAAAGCTCGCCAGCAGGCAAGCGGGCGGCGCACGCTTTCTCAAGGAAGAAGTGACGGCCGAAGACGTGGCGGAAATCGTTTCGCGCTGGACCGGTATACCGGTCTCGAAGATGATGGAGGGCGAGCGGGAGCGTCTGACCAAGCTCGAGAGTGAGCTGGCGCGTCGTGTCATCGGGCAGGGCGAAGCCGTCGAAGCGGTTGCCAACGCCGTGCGACGCTCGCGCGCCGGACTGCAGGATCCAAATCGTCCGATCGGTTCTTTCATCTTCCTCGGGCCCACCGGCGTCGGCAAGACTGAAACGGCGCGCGCGCTGGCCGAGTTTCTGTTCGACAACGAGCAGGCGATGGTGCGCATCGACATGTCCGAATACATGGAGAAGCACGCTGTCGCCCGGCTCATCGGCGCGCCACCGGGCTACGTCGGATTCGAGGAAGGCGGCCAGCTCACCGAAGCGATTCGGCGTCGCCCGTATTCAGTAGTGCTCTTCGACGAGATCGAGAAAGCACACCCCGACGTGTTCAACATCCTGCTCCAGATTCTGGACGATGGCCGGCTCACCGATTCTCAGGGGCGGACCGTCGACTTCCGGAACACCGTCATCATCATGACCTCGAACATCGGCAGCACCTACATCCTCGAGCACACCGGCGAGGACCGTGCAGTCGTCGAAGCCCAGGTCACCAGCGCGTTGCGCCAGCACTTTCGCCCCGAATTCCTCAATCGCGTCGATGACATCATCATCTTCCGGCCGCTCGGCAAGGCCGAGATCGAGCACATCATCGATCTTCAGCTGCATCGTCTCGAGCAGCTCCTCGGCGAGCGCAGGCTCACTTTCGAGCTTACGCCCGCCGCGCGCGAGGTTCTCGCGACCGAGGGTTACGATCCAGCATTCGGCGCGCGTCCACTCAAGCGGGCAATCCAGCGACTGTTGCAGAACCCGCTGGCCCTGGCGGTGCTGCAGGGAAAATTCAGCGAGGGTGATCACATCGTGGTCGATCGTGATCCGAAGGGTGAGCTGACTTTCCGGAAGGCCGAACCTGCCGTTGCCGGCAGATAGCCGAACCGCGGCGACGCCTTTTGGCGCCGACGTGCTTGCGCTCGACGAGCAGTACATCAGGAACGCGCTCGATCTGGCTCGTGAAGCGGGGAAGAGAAACGAGGTTCCGGTCGGTGCGGTCGTCGTGCGGAACGGGTCGATCGTCGCCGGCGCGACCAATCGGACAGTCCGGGACCAGGATCCAACCGCCCACGCCGAGCTGCTCGCCATTCGAGAGGCAGCGTCGCGCCTCGACCGCTGGCGGCTCGACGACTGCACGCTCTACGTCACGCTCGAACCCTGCGCGATGTGCGCTGGTGCGATGGTGCTGTCGCGAATGAAGCGCGTGGTGTTCGGTGCGTGGGACAAGAAGGCGGGCATGGTGGGCTCGGTCGGCGACATCCTGCGTCACCCTCGCCTGAATCATTGTCCGGAGGTTCGAGCTGGAGTGCTCGCGGACGAGTGCGCTGGCGTCCTCGAGGAATTCTTCAGATCGCAGCGCGGATCGCTCGCGGGCAACTCATTTCCCGAAAAACCGGCGGGTTGAAGTAGTCTTTCTCGCCCAATAACTTGCAAGGCTGCAGGACAGGTGGCCGAGTGGTTGAAGGCACCGGTCTCGAAAACCGGCATACCGGTGAACCCGGTATCGAGAGTTCGAATCTCTCCCTGTCCGTTTCATTGCTCTTGCAGCACCAGCAGTCCACGAGGTTTTCAGAGCTGGGTGGCCCGCGTCGTCGCGCGGATTTTCCATTGCTGATGCGCCAAAACGATGTCGGGACGGGTGGCCGAGTGGTTTAAGGCGCACGCCTGGAAAGTGTGTGTACGTTAATAGCGTACCGTGGGTTCGAATCCCACCCCGTCCGTCGGAACATAAGATCCGTTCCACAGTATCAAAGATTGAAATTTTATGCGCGTCGAAACTCGTGACCGGCTTTCGATTCCGCGCGTCTGATTCATGGCACGTTCAGCATGCCTTAGGAACTCCGTGGCACGCTGCGTGACGTGATTCACGAGCAGGACGCTGCCCAGAGTAAAGCCGTCGAAAGGCGGTGGCACAGAGCCACGGGGCTGTAGCGGGAAACCGCCATGCCAGCCGAGCCGCCAGCGAATCCGACTGCAGGTCGGTGCCGCGGGCGGCTTTTTTGTTTTGGCTCGCGGCAAATCCAAGGCTGTCCGACTCCAGAACACGGAAGGCACAAATGTCCCGCATATTCGCCGCACTCAAGAAGCTTGTACTTCGCTCGGGCTGGCTGGTGCTCGTCCCTCTGCTCACCGTGTGCTCCGGAGAAAGCTCCGGTCCGCTCGTCGCCGATCCGCCGGGGACAGTCTCCGATCTTTCGATCGCATCGACCACGGACGTTTCGGCGACGCTCACCTTCACTCAGGTGGACGACGGAATGGGTGAGCCGGCGAAGTACGATGTCCGCTACGCGGCAGGAACCATTTCCTGGGATGCGGCGAGCTCGGTCGGCGCGGGAAGCTGCGCGACGCCGGTTGCGGGGAGTGGAGTCGGCGGAAGTCTTTCGTGCACGGTGATGGGTCTCGCTCCCGGCACCACCTACAACTTTCAGGTTGCTGCGTTCCGCGGCAATATCGGCGAGAACGCGATTTGGGGAGGCGCGTCCAACGTGGCTTCCGCGACCACGACGTCGCCGCCACCACCCAACCCCGTCGTCACCACTGTGACTGTGTCCCCGCCATCGGCATCGGTTGTCGTCGGTGCGACGACGACGCTCCAGGCGACGGTGAAGGATCAGAACGGTAACGCGATGTCGGGTCAGACCGTGACGTGGTCGACCGACAATTCTGCCGCGGCGACCGTGAATTCAGCGGGCGTAGTGACCGGTGTTGCCGCGGGTACCGCCAACATCACCGCGTCGAGCTCCGGCAAATCCGGTTCGGCGACTGTCACCGTGAGCGCGGCGCCACCGGTCGTGACCACCGTCTCCGTCTCGCCACCCTCGGCGTCCGTCGTGGCCGGAGCCACGGTGACCCTGCAGGCTGTGGTGAAGGATCAATACGGGAATGCGATGAGCGGGCAGACTGTCACGTGGTCGACGAATAATTCCGCCGCGGCGACCGTGAACGCGAGTGGCGTCGTGACCGGCGTTGCAGCCGGCTCCGCCACGATCACGGCAACCAGCGGCACCAAGTCCGGCTCGTCTGCAATCACGGTTACGGCGGCGCCGCCCGTGGTGACGACGGTTACCGTTGCGCCGCCGTCGGCATCGATCGTTGCCGGAACGACTGTTACGCTCCAGGCAACTGTGAAGGATCAATACGGCAACGCAATGGCTGGTCAGACCGTCAACTGGACCAGCAACAACACCGCGGCTGCCACCGTGAACGCAAGCGGGGTGGTCACGGGCGTCGCTGCTGGCTCGGCGACGATAACCGCGACTGTGTCGGGCAAGAGTGGCAGCTCGAGCATCACCGTTACGCCGGTGGTCGGCGGGGGCGGTACGCTGTTGTTCGAGGAGGATTTCGAGAATTCCAACATCGCGTCGCGCGGCTGGTACGACAACACGACCGTGCAGCTCTCAACGACGGAGCATATCACGGGCAGCACTGCATCGGCGCAGTACCACTGGACTAAGGGTGCGACGACGCCGACCTCCGGCGATTCCCAGCGTCACAAGTTCACGCCGAGCAGCTCGGTGTATCTGAGCTACTACGTGAAGTACAGCACCAACTACATCGGGTCGGGTCAGGACTACCACCCGCACGAGTTCTACCTGCTCAGCACGCTTGACGGCGATTACGACGGACCGTCGGACAATTTCCTCGACGTATACGTCGAGCAGAATTACCAGAATGGTGGTAAACCGATCGTCGACATTCAGGACAACAAGTCGATCAACACGAGCCGCGGCGCGGTGCCCAACAACCTCGTTGGAGTGACCGAAAACAGGTCGGTCGGGGGCTGCAACGGCGGCGTCGAGAGCGGTCTCTACTTCGAGTGCTACGATGCCGGCTCGTACTGGTACAACTACAAGCAGCTGTCGGCGCCGGTGCAGTTCCAGCCGAACCCCGGACCGGGATACAAGAGCAACTGGAACTTCGTCGAGGTCTACATCCAGCTGAATTCGGTCTCGAACGGGATCGGCCAGGCGGACGGCGTTGTTCAGTACTGGTTCAACGGCAACCTCGTCATCGACCGCCACGACATCATGTTCAGAACCGGGGCGCACGCCACCATGCAGCTCAATCAACTGGTGATCGGCCCGTACATTGGGGATGGCTCGCCAGTGGATCAGTACTTCTGGGTCGACAATCTGCGCGTCGCGACGGGACGAATTCCGTAACGAACGGCACGCGCAATGGAAACAAGGCCGCTCCTGCCGCAGGGTAGGGGCGGCCTTTTTCCGAGTGGCCGCGGCCGGCCAGCAGAGCGCCCCATTCGACGCGGCCAAAGCGGCAGACAGTGCGGAAAAACCGTGACCGCACTCGGCTGATTCCAGTCCATTAATCAATGGAAAGGATCATCGAGTCGGCCAAAGAACGCGCCAAGTGGATCAAGCACATGGCGAAGGTGGTCGCCGTTGCCGCATCATCGGGCGCGGCGCTGGTTTCAATTTTCACGGCGCTCTACTCTTACGGAGTGATCGGCCAGGCCGAAACACACCAGTCAATAGGCAACATCGGAGCGTCGTGGGTCGGTCTGCGGCCGTCGATCGATACGGCTTCGGCGATTGGCGACACCGTCCATTACGCTGCGACTGTAACCGACAAGAACGGGAGCATTCTGGTTGGCGCGCGGCCGGTCTGGACGACGGGGGATTCGAGTATCGCAGTGGTGCTCCAGGACGGCTCGGTGGTTGCCCGCGGCCCGGGTCGCACCATGGTGAGTGTTGTCGTCGGAAAACTGGTCACCCATTCTACGGTCGTCGTGCAACAGCGGGTCGCGCGGGTCGACGTGGGTCGCGCGTCCGGAGACAGCCTGATCGTTTTGCCCGAAGGATCCCAGCTGGAGCTCCGAGCGCGTCCGGTGGACGCCCGGGGATACGCGATCCAGGGCCTACAGGCAGTCTGGCACGTCGACGACACCGCGGTCGCCGTGCTGGATTCGACAGGGGTGGTAACCGGCCGCAGTGCCGGTCGGACTTCGATAGTTGCCAAGATCGATGGTGTTTCCGGGCGAACCTGGATCTCCGTGGTCACGCCCGCGTCGGCGATCGCTTTGGTTGCTGGGAGCAGCCAGCGCACCCTCGCCGGGAAGACGCTGCCGCAGGCGGTTGTCGTTCGCGCTACCAATCGCCGCGGCGGCCCCGCATCGGGAAAGCGCGTGGTGTTCCGGGTCGTGGACGGTCAGGGCGGGGTCGATCCTTCGACCGCCATCACCGACGCCGACGGCCGCGCGCGGACCAGCTGGACCCTGGGAAACGATCCTGGCCGGCAGACGCTCTTTGCGAGCGTGGAGAACGTCGATTCGGCGCTGGCCGTAGTCGCGGAGGCAGATCCAATCGCCAGCAATACCCGGGTGACGTCGCTCGTTGACGGATTGAAGGGCGAGGCCGGCGAGCAGCTGGCGGATTCGGTCTCGATCAGGGTCACTGATTCGGCCGGCAGGGTGCTTCCCGATGTGCCGGTCCGCTGGACCGCGGTCGACGGCGGCGCAGTGGAGGAGGCTTCGGGTAGAACGGACTCGCTGGGCGTTGCGACCGTCCACTGGACGCTGGCCAAGAGGACCGGGACTCAGCGACTGAGGGCACAGGTGGGGCTATCACCGGGACTGGGCATTGCGCCGCTGACGATCAATGCGTCGGCACTCGCTGGTGCACCGGCGTCGGTGGTACTCGTATCGGGTGGGAACCAGCGTGCGAGCGCCGGGTCCGAGCTCTCGAAGCCGCTGGTCTTCCGGGTTGCGGATGAAAACGGAAGTGGGGTTGCTGACGCGGTGTTGATCCTGGCGCCGTCGGGGGGGACGATCGCGGACACCCTTCTCACCACCGACTCAGTTGGAATTGCCCGGACGCGTTGGACCATGGGCCACTCGGCTGGAGACTACGCGGTGGGGGTCCACGTGGAAGGGGTCAAGAAGCTTCTCAAAGTGGCAGCGAAAGCGACCCCTGCGGCGGCAGCAAACCTGGCGTTCGATGACGTGCCCGGCGAGAAGCGTGGGAAAGAATCTGCCCGCAGCAAGAAGCTGTTTGCGCTGGTGACTGACATCTATGGTAATCCGGTACCGGACGCGAAGGTCACGTTTGCCACCAAGTCCGGTACAGTGACTCCCACCCGGGCGGTGAGCGACTCGCACGGCCGGACGGCTTTGACGTGGCGGCTCGGGTCCAAGCCGGGCGAACAAACGCTGACCGGCACTGTCCGCGGGACCGACGTCACGGGTGAGTATGTCGCGCAGGTCGGACCTCGTGAGCCGACCGTGCGACCGGCTTCGGCGAGGTCGTCCGACCGGTAAAAGGTTCGCCCGCCCGCGCCAAAACAAATGTATGATCAGGACGGATCCGGGGGCGGCAGCCGGACCGCGTGCGTCCATTTCGCCCCCCGCTGGAAAAAATGTTGGGTGTAAGGTCAGCGATCTTAACTGGTGGTTTCACTGAGAGTTAGCTCTGAGTAATGAAGTAATCTCTGCACTCTCTGCCACCTCAGCAGTTACACACCCGCGGTCCAGACAGTCATTTTATTGTTCGCGCCCAGCTGAGCCGTATGGGCGCCTCCGAAAACCGGCAAACCCACCGAAAGGTGGTGACGCAAAGCCCCGAGACTAACGCGACGCGTGAGCGACGCCACGTCAGTCGAGCTACCGAAGAGGAGCCTTAATGAGAGCAGTTCGCCCCAGATTCAGCTTAGTCGTAGCCACCGTGTTGGCCGTCGCGACCCTCCTGCTGCCAGCGCCCGCGAGCGCCCTGCAGCTCTTTTCGCACGTCAGCCGGTCGGGCTCGAATGCTGTGGCGAATAATCATCCCGACTCCATCCCGACTCTCGCAGCAACCGCCGCTGGCGGCGCCGTAACTGGGGATTCCGCTCTGGCCGGAAAGGGCGTCGGCGCGCCCGCCGCCGAAAAGGGTGCGGGGCTAAGCGGTAAAGTCTTCGCCCGATTCGTCCTTCCGGAAGACTGGATATCTCTGGCGTCGCTACCCGGGTCCTCCGTCTCGGCCGCTTCCGTTCAGAGCCCTGCCGGGAGTGCCGAAACAGTCTTTACCATGCGCTCCTTCGGCCAAAAAGTTCGCGCCTGGCTAAATGGATATCGCCTTGGTTACTGGCCCGAGGAAAAGGGTCGGCTGCGGTCCGAAGCTTACAAGAATCCCGACGGCTTCATTGAAGTCACCCCGGAAAACGAAGACACCCGGGTGTCCGAACATTTCCGGCTGCGCGACTTCATCTCCCACGACCAGAAAGATGTTTGGCCGAAATACGTCGTCCTCCGGGAGCCGCTCCTCGACAAGCTCGAGCTGGTAATCGAAGACCTGAACGACCATGGCGTGAATGCCGAGGGAATGCGGATCCGCTCCGGCTTCCGCACGCCCGCCCACAATCAGGCGGTGCGCAACGAGGGGAGCGCCCGCGATAGCCGCCATCAATTCGGCGACGCCGCTGACGTCTTCATCGACCAGGAAGGCAACGGCAAAATGTCGGACCTGAACGGCGACCACAAAGTGAATTTTGCGGACGTCAAGATGATTCTGGACGCGGTCGAGCGTGTCGAGGCCCGCTACCCCGAGCTTGTCGGCGGCACGGGTCTTTACGCCTACTCCGGTCGCAGTGGACCTTTTGCGCACATCGATGTCCGAGGCACCCGTGCCCGCTGGGTCCGCGGTGTCTACAAGGGACGCTCCCGCCGGGCGGTGAAGCACAAGACGACTTCCAAGAGCTCAGCGAAGTCGACTGTGCACAAGGCGTCCTCCTCCAGGTCTGCCACGGCGAAATCGACTGCGCCGAAGAGCGCCTCGGCGAGTCGCGGACGCAGCTCCTCGGCGCCCGATTAACCCACGATCGTCCAAGAAAAAAAGGCCACCCGTCGGGTGGCCTTTTGCATTTGCTGCCTTGAACGCTACCGACCGATCCAGTACGTCGCCTTGATCTGGAATACGTTGGTCGGGCGATCGCGGAAGAGCGCCGACCGATCCCGGGTGAAGTCGAAGTTTCCGAACTGATCGAAGCCGCTGCGCTCCTGGGTCCACACGAAATAGACGGTCGATCCGGGGCGGTATTCCCAGCGCAACACGCCGGTCCCGCGGAGTGAGCGAAGGTTAAAGTCCGGGTTGTCGAAGGTGAACGGAGCCGCGAGGCCGGCGCCGTCGGGGTCGATCGTGTAACCGGTTGTCGATCCAGTCTGGGGATCGGTATTGGTCGTCACCGTGCTGCCATTGTCGCGGCCGAAATAGAACATCCGGCGGGACCTGGTTTCCGCGAACTCCTTGAAGCTCGAGTACTTCCCGCTGGCCAGGAACGGCTGCGCGAACATCTCGAGGGTCAGGTTAGGCGTGAAGGTCATGTTCACCCTGGTGTCCATCGAAAACGTTTTTTGCTGGAGCCGCCCAAAGACGTACCGGGTGCCCGCGAAAGCAGGAGCCACCGTTGGGTCGGCGACCGCGGTGACGTACTGCTGGGCGGTGTTGTCGATGTCGAGAGAGGGCGAGAGTGTTACGAGCAGTCGGGAGGACGGCTTCAGGGTGACACCTGGGTAGTAGGCCACTCGGCCGCCCTCGGTGTTGTCGACGGGTCGGATGACCTGCACCTGGAGGTTTCCAACGATCCGTTTGCGCGAATCGGTATTGTAGCTGAGCGACCACATGTTATAGCCGTAATGGATGACGGTCGGTCCGCCGCGGGTTAGGCGCTCGTCGTAAGTGCTTGGATGCAAAAGCACAAACGTGCTTACGTTCATGTAGTTCTTGAAGGTCGCCTGTACCCACGCGTGCACATCGCCCTCGTTCTTGTCGCCCTCGTAATTGTCTTGGGTCTGGGCACCCCAGATGGTGTAAAGGTTTCGATACCAGCTGCCTGGCGTGGTCCACTGGCGGAACACATTGAACAGCATCCACTTGTAGTCGGCGCGGCCGAGAACGCCCAGATCGTTGGCCTCGAAACCGGGGCTGCGCCAGTTCTGGGTCGCCTCCCAGAGCCAGTTCCCGGTTTCCTTTGCCACCCGGGCATAGAACCCGTAACCGTAAAGGTTGCGACGAGTCGGATCGAACTCGGTCGAGAAGAGGCCGTCGGTCGTCTCGGTGCGGTCCGGACGCTGGTAGTAGCGGGCGCTCGAGAACTGAGCGAGCCGGATCGCGGCGGTATCGCCGCCAATGTGCGTCAGCGCGCTCTGGACGTTGAACGAGTAGGCCCGGTTTGCCCAGTGATGGTCGAGATCGAGGCCGACCGCCTGCGCGTTCGAGCGCAGTCGCGCCACCTCGTCGGGCGTGGTGAGGTCCCGGTTTACGAGCGTAGTGATTGTTCCCACTCTGGTGGCGCCACCGTTGAAATCCTTCTTCAGGCGCCCGATGAAGTAGTTGGTGAGCGGCTCTACCTCCAGCGTCGAGTCGGTACTGAGCCCGATCGGCCGGAACCGTGCGCTTTCCCGATTTGTGAGTGCATCCATCACCCCGACGGTTATGCCTTTGCTCGTCCGACCGGTGACCTTGCCAGCACCGAGGATCGTAGTTGCGTCGGCGGCGTCCATAAAGTCGGACCGGCCCGACAACAGGCCGGCCAGCTGCGGCGACCGACCGATTCGGCGCGTGTAAATCAGGCTGAGGCTGGAGACGTTGCTGCAGAAGTAGCAGCTGAAACCCCCGGTTGAGAAGTATTGCGAGTTCGAGACGAAAAACGGCCGCTTCTCACTGAAGGTGGTCTCGAACACCGAAAGATTGACCACCGCCGGATCCACCTCGACCTGCCCAAAGTCGGGGTTCACCGTCGCGTCGAGGGTCAGGTTCGAGGTGAGGTTCACTTTCACGTCGCCGCCCGCCCGGTAGGTCATCTCCGTGTTGGAGTGGAACGGGTCGCCCGATTGGGCGCGCTCCAGCTTGCTGCGGGTCGTGACGTAGGGAACGATCTCGACCTGGCGTGGCTGGGAGCTGAGGTTCATCCCCTCGAGGGTGCCGAAGTAAGCCGGACCGCCGTACTCGTTGCTGCGCCAGAACGCCCACATGTCCTGCTCGTTGCGACGGTTGACCTCGCGCCAGATCTGCATTCCCCACACTTGATTTGGATCGCGGGAGAAGCGGAGCTGCGAAAAGGGGATCCGGAATTCCGCCGTCCAGCCGAGGGAATCGATATGGCTCGCTCCCTCCCAGACCGGATCATAGGAAGGATCGCCATTCTGGTGGTCGCCTTTGACGCCGTCCGGATTGAGCTCGAACCAGTTGCGGCTGTTCTTGTCGCGGAAGGTATCGAATACGAACGCGATGCGGTCGGACGTGAGGCTATTATCACCGTTCATGACCTGGTCCCGGCGCGCCAGGGCAGATCGGACGCCTTTCGCGCCGAGGGAATCGTACATCCTTGCGCCAATGTAGAGGGCGGATTCGTCGTAAAGGATGCGGATTTCGGTCTTCTGGCTGGGTTCCTTGCCCTCATCCGGGACGGCCTGCACCAACTCGGTGATTGGGGTGGCGGCACTCCAGGCTGCCTCATCGATTTTGCCGTCGATCGAGATGTCACCCTGCCGAAGCACTGCTCGGGCTACCGGCCGGGGATCATTTTGGGATCTGGTAACCTTCTGCGCGGATGCGGGCGACGTCGCGATGAAGGTCAGAATGCAGGCAAGGGCGAGCGGCCAAAATGACGCTGACCGAACTTCGGGCATATCTGGCTCCTGAGGGTGGAACGTGCGGCGGACGGGACGGACTCCTGGAGCCGGCCCACCGGGTTTTTACCTTAGACCGCAGAAGGCGATAAAGGGTTGGAACCACGTTTACGGCCGGCTGCTATCTTCCCGGTTGATATCACGGCGCGCCATGGTCGCCGTGTCATGGTGTTGTAAAATCTTGGAGGCATGTACTTGAGAGCAGCTCTCGCTTTTCTGGCGGTTGGTCTTTGGGCCGCGAAAGCTCAGGCGCAAGGGACGGCTCATTCGCTGACCATTCCATCCGAGCCTGGTGAGGCGCACCTGCGGAATATTCGGCAGCTCACCGATGGTGGCGAGAATGCCGAAGCGTACTTCAGTCACGACGGTCGCCGGTTGATTTTTCAGAGCACCAGGGACGGGCGGACTTGCGACCAGCAGTACATCATGAACGTCGACGGCTCAGGAGTCCGGCGGATCTCCAACGGCGTTGGCAAGACGACATGCGGCTATTTCATGAATGGCGACCGCCGGGTGCTTTACGCCTCCAGCCAGGCATTAGAGAAGGTCTGTCCGCCCCGACCGGATCCTTCGAAGGGCTACGTCTGGCGGCTGGATCCGTTCGACATTTATACCGCCAACAGCGACGGGTCCGCTCTTAGAAGGCTCACCCGGTTTGGCGTCTATACCGCCGAAGCAGTGCTGTCGCCTGACGGAAAGCGAATCGTATTCACCTCTTTGAAAGGCGGCGACCTCGACATCTACGTAATGAACGCCGACGGGACGGGACTGAAGCAGCTCACCCACCAACTTGGGTACGACGGCGGGCCATGGTGGTCGCCGGACGGCAAGCAGATCGTTTACCGGGCAAACCATCCACAGACTGACGCCGAGATCAAGGCGTACAAGGATCTCCTCGCTCAGCGACTGGTCCGGCCGAACAAAATGGACCTATGGTTGATGAACGCTGACGGCACCGATCAGCGCCAGATCACCCACCTCGGCGCGGCCAGCTTCGGACCGTCGTGGACCGCCGACGGGAAGAAAATCATCTTCTCGTCCAACCATCACACCGATCCGAAGCTTGGCAATTTCGATCTTTTCCTGATCGATCCCGATGGATCGCATCTCGAGCAGGTGACGACGGCTTCGACCTTTGATGGATTTCCGATGTTCAGTCCGGATGGGAAACGGCTGGTGTGGGCATCGAACCGCCACGACGCGAATCCGCACGAGACCAACATCTTCGTCGCGGACTGGATTGACTAGTCGGTGGGAAAGCCGATTTGCGAGAGGTGGTGCCTCAGGTGCGCGACGTAATCGCGCATGAAATAGTCGAGTGTCGCCGGCTGATTTCGCGGAACGGTTTTCCACGCAATTTCGTCGAGATTGTGGCGTGCCCGCGGACGATCACGTTCGTCATTAGCGGCGGACTCCATGACGCGCGCAATGTGGAGATTGAAGTAATACCACAACGCGACGAGCTCCTTCCAGGCCGCATCCTGATACTTCTGCACTGACACCCAGGCGTCCTGGTCGTAACCCGGAAACTCGAGATCTTCGCTGAACTGTGCCCGAACGAAACGCTGATGATTGTTGGAAGCCGAGTCGATGAGGTGGCCGATTATCTCTCGCGGGCTCCATTTGCCGGGCGCCGGCCGACGGCCCGAGATCTCATCGCTCATTCTTTCGAGGAGTGGTCTGGCGTGGCGGAGCGTCTCGCGTAGCTCGATCATGTAGTCGTTGGTCGCGAGGTTGGCGGGCATCGTACTGGTCCGAGGATTGAATGTTTCGCCGCCAGACCTTTCGTGCTATTGTGGGGTAGTTATCTGGCCGGCACAGTTGTTCTGAACTTACTCGCGAAATAACAATGAAACGTATTGCAATCTTGATGGTGCTGCTGATTGGGCTTGCGACGACTTCGGCGGCGCGGTCTCAGCAGCCCGATACGCCTTCGAAGTCCAAGGAGTCAGCCAGGACCGATTCGGTAACGTTCAAGCCGTCGCCCGAGCTCCAGAAATCACTGGAGGATCTGGCTCGTGCAGTCCAGGCGCTGGCCCAGAGAATCACGTCCGATCCCCAGATCAAAGCGGCTGCGGTGAACGTGGCTTCCGGGCTTGTCACAACCACCCAGCAGGTCGTTGCCGAAGAGTCCGTTGCGATTCAGCAGGCGCTGAAGACCGCTGCCGACCGGATTTCCGCCGCGCAGTCAATCCCGCCCGGGAGCTCGAAGAAGCCGTAGCGCCTGCCGGCATAATTCTGTAAATCAGCGGGCACGAACTCTGCCCGCTGACCCGCCGTGAATTCGCTTGGAATCCTCGCCCAGGCACTGGGCGTTGCGTACGCTGCCGGGATTAACGTGCCGGCGACGGTCGCGATTCTTGGACTCGCCGAAAATCGCGGCTGGGTTGGCCATCTTCCCGCCGGTCTCGACGTTGTTGGTAGCCCGTGGGTTTTTGGGCTCGCCTTCGCGATTTACGCAGTCGAGTTTCTCGTTACGCTCGTGCCTGGGTTGGCGAGCGTCTGGGAAACCATCCAAAGCGGCGTGCGGCCGCTCGCGGCGGCAGTCCTGGCCGCGGCAACGGTCTATCACGTGAGTCCGGCGATGGTGGTGCCGGCGGTGCTCCTGGGTGGCGGTCTCGCGGCGACTACCCACGGCACAAAGCTTGGGCTTCGGTATGCCGTGGATGCGTCGCCGGAACCGTTCACCAACGCGATCGCCAACCTCGGGGAATTGGGCACCGTCGCTGCTGTGGGCCTCGCGGTTTGGCACCATCCCTATGTCACTCTCGCACTCGCGATCGCGCTGCTGGTCCTGCTAATTCTTTTGGTGCGGCGCATCATTCTCACCCTGCGCCGACTGATATCCGGCGACTGGTACCGCGCCGCGCGCGCCGGCGCACGAGGCTCGGCTGCCTGACGGACCGTATCTCACATCGCAAGCGCGTCACGCCCCGAGCTAAATTGGGCCCGTGCAAGGAGCGACCCGACCGAAGACGCTGATGCTACACGCGGTGACCGGCGCGATACTCGGCGCCTTGTGCGCCGTAGTCGCCCAGGTGCTCGGCGTGCAGCAACTGCTCCGGCGTCCCGACCTCGCGCTGTTCATTCCGGCAGCCATTGTGGGAGCAGGTCTTGGCGTCACGCGGCTTCGGCCGCTGTTGTGGATTGGCGCCGGGATTCTCGCGCTCCTTTGCGTTGCCGTCGGATACACGCCACTCGTCGCCGCGCTCGCCAGTTCTCTCATCAGGAGCGACCCGCTGCCGCCGCGAGTCGATGCGATCGCGGTGTTATCGATGGGGATCACGCCCGATGGGCTGATGAAATCCGAGACTCTGGACCGCTTTCTTTCGGGTCTCGAGCTGGCCAGATCGGGAATCTCGTCGTCGCTGATGGTGTCGCGCGAGCGCAGAAAGTTTGGCAATGCCGACACTTCCGATTCGCTGGATCTAGAGCGGGTGGAGAGTCTCGCAGCGGCCCCGCTGTCCGTCAACTTCATCGACTCGATTTTTACGACACGGACGGAAGCGTTGCGGATGAGGGAGCTCGCGGAAAAGAACCGCTGGCGGACCATCGCAGTGGTTACCTCTCCGATGCACACCCGACGGGCGTGTGCTACTTTCGAGGCCGTCGGTTTCAGGGTGGTCTGCGTGCCGGCGCGGGTCCGAAACTCGGGCCTCGCTCCGGGCAGCAATGCGGAAGCCCGGCTCCACTCGTTTCAATCTTGGCTTTACGAGAGCTTCGCTACCGACACGTACCGAAGACGGGGCTGGATCAGGTGAGCAACTTCAACGCGATTCCAAAGGAGCCATCGCGATGACTTCCGGGGTTCGGGACTCGAGTCCGGCTGTGGTGCGAAGCGGAGCGCCGGACGCGCGCGGGATATGGAAAGTCATTACCGCGTCTTCGGTCGGCACGATGATCGAATGGTACGACTTCTACATCTTCGGCAGCTTGGCGGCGATCATCTCCACGCAGTTTTTCCCAGGCAGCAGTCCTACCGCGAGCTTTCTGAAGACCCTGGCTACGTTCGCCGTCGGGTTCGCGGTTCGCCCATTCGGCGCGCTCGTCTTCGGCCGCATCGGCGATCTCGTCGGGCGTAAGTTCGCATTCCTGACCACGCTTCTCATTATGGGCGGTTCGACTGCTGCAATCGGCTTTTTGCCCGGTTACGACCGCATCGGCATCGCAGCGCCGATCATTCTGGTGATCCTCAGGCTGCTGCAGGGCCTGGCGCTGGGCGGGGAATACGGCGGCGCGGCCGTTTACGTCGCCGAGCACGCGCCCGATGGTCGTCGCGGTTATTTCACCAGCTTCATTCAGACGACGGCGACGCTCGGACTATTCGTCTCGCTGATCGTGATCCTCGTGGTGCGGGGGTTGGTCGGCGAGGACGCGTTCAAGGTTTGGGGATGGCGGGTTCCATTCATTCTGTCGATCCTCCTGGTCGCGATTTCGTATTACATCCGCATGCGACTCCAGGAATCACCGCTGTTCTCGATTCTCAAGGAATCAGGCCGGACATCTACCGCGCCGATTCAGGAGAGCTTCGGAACCTGGTCACGCTGGAAGGTATTTCTGGTGGTGCTGTTCGGGGCAACCGCCGGCCAGGCGGTGGTCTGGTACACGGGTCAGTTCTACGCGTTGCTGTTCATGCAGACGGTGCTCAAGGTGCCGTTGTTCACGTCGTACGTATGCGTTGCGATCGCGCTGGTGCTCGGCGCACCGCTGTTCGTGGTGTTCGGCGGGCTCTCCGACAGGATCGGTCGGAAGAAGATCATGATTGCGGGCAATCTGCTCGCCGCAATTCTGTATGTCCCGATCTATCACGCGATGAAGTTTTATTCGAGTCCGGTGAATGCGGTGATGCTGACGCTGCTGGTCTTCGTCCAGGTGGTGTTCGTCACCATGGTCTACGGCCCGATCGCCGCATTTCTGGTGGAAGCATTCCCGGCCAAGATCAGGTACACATCGCTCTCGCTGCCTTACCACTTTGGCAACGGCTGGTTCGGAGGCTTCCTGCCGATCATCGCGACGAGTCTCGTGGCGCGGACGGGGAACATCTACGCCGGCCTGGCGTTTCCGATCGTCGTCGCGTTGATCACGGTGGTGGTCGGCTCGATTTTCCTCCGCGATCAGCACAACGAGAGCATCTGGACCGAAGTGCATCAAACCGGCAGCCACCCGGCGATTCGAACGGGACTCCGCGTTTGACCGACAGGCTTGCTCGATGATCTTCCTGCTGGCCGCCGCCGTGCTCGGTCTGGCGGCGGCACCCGCCGATTCGCTGGTAGTGCAGCGGATTCAGAATCGCATTGCGCAGGAGCCTGGCGCCCAGGTCGGCCTCGCGTACATCGATCTCGGCTCCGGCGACACGATCTTTGTGGACGCCGACTCGAGCTTTCACGCTGCGAGCACGATGAAGGTGCCGGTGATGATCGAGCTCTTCCGCGCAGCAGCTTCCGGTTCGTTCGGAATGCACCAGGGGTTGCTGCTGGTGAATCAGTTCGCATCGATAGTGGACGGCTCGCCGTACGCTCTCGATCCAGGGTCGGACAGCGACTCAACGCTCTACAGGCGCATCGGCGAGCGCGTGCCAATCGACACGCTCCTGCGTTTGATGATCACGCGCTCCAGCAATTTCGCGACGAATACCTTGATCACCCTCGTCGGTGCCCAGAGTGTGACACGGACAATGCGATCGCTGGGTGCGGCTCGGATTCAGGTATTGCGGGGCGTCGAGGATGGCAAAGCTTTCGAGCGGGGACTCAACAACACCACTACTGCGCGAGATCTGGCGATCATTCTTGGCGCGATACAGGAGGGCAAGGCCGCGTCGCCGGAAGCGACGCGTGGCATGCTGTCGATCCTGCTCGCGCAGGAGTTCAACGAACGCATCCCCGCGGGCCTGCCGGCCGGGGTAAAGGTCGCGCACAAGACCGGCGACATCACCGCCGTGGCGCACGACGCCGCCATCGTCTATCCGTCCAACAGGAGTCCCTACGTGCTCGTCGTCCTGACCAAAGGCATCACCGACCAGAAGAAATCCGACAAACTGATTGCCGACCTCTCGAGAATCGTTTACGAGTACAACGGGGGACTCGGACAATCCGCAGCGGGGCGCATCTCACAATGACGCGCGTGGCATTTCTCGGACTGGGCGACATCGGGAGCCTGATCGCGTCCCACCTGACGCGTGATCCGTTCGAGCTGGTGGTGTGGAATCGCACACCATCGAAGGCCGAAAATTTCGTCGCGTCGCACAAGGCGAAAGTGGCAGCCACGCCTTCCGACGCGGTGAGGGGTGCGCAGGTTGTGGTAACTTGCCTGCCATCATCCGTCGAGGTGGAGGCGGTTCTGCACGGCGAGGGCGGGATGCTGGAGTCGCTGGCCAAGGGCGCGGTGATGATTGACTGCACATCGGGCGATCCGCCGACTTCCCGCTCGATCGCCGCCGAGCTTGGCGGTCGCGGGGTTGAATTCATCGACGCGCCCGTGAGCGGGGGTACCACGGCCGCGAGGTCCGGCACTCTCACGGTCATGTGGGGCGGCGAGGTCACCGTTTTCGACCGGGTGAGAGAGGTCATCGAGGCCTTTGGCAAGAAGATCATTCATGCCGGGCCGGTTGGAGCGGGTGACGCGCTCAAGGCGGTGAATAACGCGCTGCTCGCCGTGCACATTTTGTCGACCGCCGAAGGACTAGCTGTCCTCGTCAAGGCAGGCGTCGATCCGAAGGTCGCCCTCGAGGTCATCAATGCCTCGAGCGGGCGGTCAAACAGCTCGGAGAATTTGATTCCACAGCGAGTGCTGACGAGGGCATTCCCACGCACGTTTCGTCTTGCGCTCCTCGACAAGGACATCGGAATAGCGTCCGTGTTGGCGGAGGATCTTGGCGTGAGCACACCGATCATCTCGCTGACGGCGGAGCGCTTTCATTCTGCGCGAGAGATTCTCGGCGAGGATGTCGATCACGTCGAAGCGGTCAAGATTATCGAACAGGAGAACGGCGTCGAGATAAAGTGACGCCGTGGCAACGCCGTTATCCGCGGCGTTCCAGTGCGGCGCGATCGACTTCCTCGATTCGCTGCGCGGCGAGTCGGGGATCGATCTCCGGCGCGACCTCATCGTCGGAAAGGTCGACAGTCCAGCGGGCACGCTCCACGACCGCCTCGCCGTTCGGGACAAGCTGCCCGAACTCGATCTCTGCTCGCCGGCAGAAACGCTCCTGCCGCGCCCTGTCTTCCATCTCGAGAGGGAAGCCGAGGATGTGGAGGCGGGCGTGCATCGCCTCGTGCAGGATGGTTGCGGCAATTTCCGCGTCGCTGAACTGCGGATTTACAGTGAAGGTCAACTCCACGAGGCAGGCCCGCTGTTCGTGAAAGTAGGCGCCGCGGCAGGCAAATCGCTCCACGACGATCCCGGCAAAATCCCGCCGCAGATGGCGAAAGTGCCACGGCACGTACTGCTCGATGAGTGCGAGGGAGCGCTCGAGGCGCGCGATTACTTCCCCGGTATCGATGTCGGGGCGGGTGTTGTTGACGACGACCGGGATTCCAGCGACCACGTGCTGGCTCACCCGCGCCGTCTCGCGAGATCCGAATACCGACTTGAGGAATTCGAGCATGGTCAAAGATATCGCGGCGAACAGGCCTGATCTCTTCAAATGGTGTCGCCGTTCAAGCATATTTGTGCACCAATGGCCACGAAATCAACGACGGTTCTGGATGCCCGAGCCGTCGAGCGTACCCTGAAGCGCATGTCAGTCGAGATCGTCGAGCTCAATGGCGGCACGGACGATCTGGTCATCGTTGGAATCCAGCGTCGCGGAGTTCAGCTCGCTGACCGGCTGGTCAAGATGATTGAGGGCGGGGAAGGCGTCACCGTCCCGGAAGGCTCGCTCGACATCACCCTTTACCGCGACGATCTGCAGACTGTCGGCCCGCGTCCGGTAGTCGGACCGACGAATCTGCCCTGGGAGCTCGACGGAAAGCACGTCGTCATCGTCGATGACGTGCTTTACACCGGGCGGACTGTGCGGGCAGCGCTGGACGAGCTCGCCGATTTCGGTCGCCCGGCGTCGATCTCGCTGGCGGTACTGATCGATCGCGGCGGCCGGGAGCTGCCGATCCACGCCGACGTGGTCGGGAAGAAAGTGGAAGTAGCCGACGACGAGCGAGTCGATGTGCTCGTCGCCGAGCTCGATGAGCGAACGGAGGTCGTCATCGTACCGAAGTCGGCGGCGTGACCGGAACGCTGGGCAAGGATCTGCTCGGCCTGGAGTCGCTGACCGGCGACCAGATTCGACTCGTTCTCGATACCGCCGAACCGTTCAAGGAAATCAGCGAGCGCGCCATCAAGAAGGTGCCGGCGCTGCGCGGATCGACGATCGTCAATCTCTTCTTCGAGAACTCTACCCGCACCCGGATTTCCTTCGAGTTCGCGGAGAAGCGACTTTCGGCCGATACGGTGAACGTGTCGTCGACGGGATCCAGCGTGTCGAAGGGCGAGACGCTGGTCGACACCGCGCGCAACCTCGAGGCGATGCGGATCGACATGGTGGTGATCAGGCACTCGGCATCCGGCGCAGCGCACTTTCTCGCCGAGCGCATCCAGTCGAACGTCATCAACGCGGGCGACGGCACCCACGAGCATCCGACGCAGGGACTACTCGATCTCCTGACGCTCCGTGACAACCTCGGCGACCTGCGCGGCCGCCGCGTCTGCATCTGCGGCGACATTCTCCACTCGCGCGTCGCGCGTTCCAACATCTGGGGACTGACGAAACTCGGGGCCGAAGTCGCGGTCTGCGGTCCACGATCGCTGTTGCCCAACGCGATCGACGAGTTCGGGGTGCAGATCTTCGATCGTGTCGAGGAAGCAATCGAGTGGGCGGAAGCGCTCAACGTATTGCGGCTGCAATTCGAGCGGATGACCGCGGGCTACATCCCTTCGGCGCGCGAGTACAACCGCGTGTTCGGGATCTCTCGCGAGCGGCTCGAGCGCGCGCAACGCGACATTCTGATCCTTCACCCCGGTCCCATGAACCGCGGCGTCGAGATCGACTCGGACGTCGCTGATGGACCGCACAGCGTGATTCTCGATCAGGTCACCAACGGTGTTGCTGTTCGAATGGCGGTGCTGTATCTGCTCGCCGGCGGGAAGCCCGAGCTGGCCGAAGCGGCGAAGGGTGGACCCGGGCGGGGACGGGAGGATCGCGAGTGAAGCCGGTTCTGCTGCGCGGCGGAAATCTCCTCGATCCTTCGTCGAAGCTCGACGAGCCTGGCGACCTGCTCGTGCGCGACGGCAAGATCGAGTCGGTTGGCGGACAGATCGCCGGCGGTGACGACGTCGAGGTGATCGATTGCTCGGGACTGATGGTGTCGCCTGGATTCATTGACGTCCACTGCCACCTTCGCGAGCCCGGCCGGGAGGACGTGGAGACCATTGCGACGGGAGCGCGCGCGGCGGCCGCCGGCGGCTTCACCGCTGTTTGCGCGATGCCCAACACGGATCCCGTCACCGACAACCAGGCGGCGGTGGGATTCATCCTGCGCCAGGGCCAGCGTGCGGCCGCGGCTCGCGTGTATCCGATCGGTGCGATATCCGTCGGCCAGCAGGGTAAGGTTCTGGCCGAATTCGGCGAGATGGTCGGCGCGGGTGCGGTTGCAGTGAGCGACGATGGGAAGCCCGTCGCCAGCGCTCAACTAATGCGAACCGCCCTCGAGTACGCGCGCACGTTTCGAATTCCGGTCATCGATCACTGCGAGGAGCCGACGCTTTCCGCGGGCGGCGCGATGAACGAAGGGATCGTGAGCGCGAAGCTGGGGCTCAAAGGAATTCCCGCCGAGGCCGAGGAGATAATGGTGATCCGCGACATCCTCCTCGCGAGACTGACGGGGGGGCATGCGCATCTCGCGCACATGAGCACTCGTGGTTCGGTCGAGCTGATTCGCTGGGGGAAGGAGCGCGGCATCAACGTCACCGCCGAAGTATGTCCCCACCACCTGTCGCTGACTGAAGATCGTGTGCGCGGCTACGACACCAACGCGAAAATGAATCCGCCGCTACGCACCGCGGCAGACGTCGAAGCGCTGCGCATAGCGGTGAAGGATGGAACGATCGACTTGATCGCGACCGATCACGCGCCGCACCACTACGACGAGAAGGAACGCGAATTCGCCGACGCGCCGAACGGAATAGTGGGGCTCGAGACCGCACTCGGAGTGATTGTCACTCATCTCGTGGAACCGGGCGTTCTGACTTACGCTGATCTCATCGAGCGGATGTCGTGCACTCCGGCAAGGCTGTTCAATCTTCCCGGTGGAACCTTGAAACGCGGCGCCGCGGCTGACATCACGGTGTTCGATCCGAAGGCGCGCTGGAAGGTCGACGCCTCACAGTTCCTTTCCAAGGGTCGCAACAGCCCCTACGACGGAATGTCCCTCGTTGGACGCGCGGCTTGTACTATTGTGGCAGGGTCGGTCGTCTATCGATCGGGGGTTCCCGCCCGCGCCGGGAGCAGACGAACCGAGCAGAGGGGATGAAGTAGATGGCTGAGAGAGAGCCAGTCTCACTGGACGCGCTCAACGGCCTCCTCAAGGAGCGCCAGAGATACGAGGAGTGGCTTGCCGCGCTTGAGGAAAAGCGCGCGAACACGTCCGATTCCGTCTACGAGCGCGTACGGGGCGACTACCAGACGCGCCTTCGCGAGGTGTCCGGAAAGCTGGCGGAGCGCGCCGGCGAGCTTCGTGAGACGATCGATTCGCTGACCGTACGCCTCGACGAAATCTCGCGCCAGGAGCTCCAGCAGCGTGAAGCGCGCCAGGAGGCGGAGCTGCGCGCTGCCGTCGGCGAGTATACCGACAAACAGTGGAAGGAGATCGGGGGAGCGTGGGACAAGGAGCTGTCGCGACTTGCGAAGGAAAAAACCGCCCTCGATACCCAGCTCACCGAGCTGAACCGGATCTTCGCCCTCAGCATGAAGGAGAAGCAGGCGGAAGCGATCGCCCACGGTCGTCCCGGCAGTGAGGACGGCGTGGGGCGCGCCCCGATCTCACCGGTGATCCCGAGGCCCGCCATTCCAGAGCCGCCGACGCTGAATCCACCGTCCCGGATAGATCAGGCCGCCTCGCGGTCGCAACCGACGACGCCGAGCTCGCCGCAGACGAGGTCGCCGTTCGATCAGTTCCCGGTTCTGCGCCCGGGAGGCGCGCCGGGAACTCCACCGTCGACGGCTGCGGTTGCTACGCCGCCATCGGTTCCCAAGAGTGGAGGCGGCCAGGACCCGAGGTCGGAGCAGCACAAGACGCTGAAATGTCCGGAATGCGGCGCGGCGAACTACCCGACGGAATGGTATTGCGAACGCTGCGGCGGAGAGCTCGCCACGATGTAAAAAAGGCGCCGGGGGCGCCTTTCTTGTCGCTTGCGCCGTGGTGGGGCGCCTTTTACTTCGCTGTTTTCGCGATCTGGCTCTTGTGGCGGGCAGCCGCGTTGCGGTGGATCAGCCCCTTGCGGGCAGCCCGATCGAGGAGCTTGACGGCGGCGCGCTTCTCTTCAGCGGTACCGGATGACGCACGCTTGAGGGCGGTGCGAAGCGCGGATTTCTGGGCGCGGTTGCGGATGGCGGCGGCGCGTGACTTCCGCATGTGCTTTTTCGCTGAAGCAAGATTTGGCACTAACTGATTCTCCGGGACGTTTGCTGGTGTGGTGTAGCTGTGAAATTTGTCTCCTGCAACGGTTTACGTCAAGCCGAGCGGCCCGAAACGCCAATAAAGTAGACGACGTTTTCCGGCAGCTTCGAGCGCGAACAAACCCGGAGCTGCGCTGGAGAAATCTTCACCCGCTGGTGCCGGGTCGCCGAGCGCAATGCTAACTTCTACACGCGCGCCCAAACTTCAACCCGAGCCAATTGGACAAATCGTTTGAGCAGTTCATACTCGTCGCGCCAGTGCTGCTGTTCTCGATGGTTGCGCACGAGTACGCCCACGGCTACGCCGCGCTCAAACAGGGGGATACCACCGCTTACTCTCTCGGCAGACTGACCTGGAATCCGATTCCCCACATCGATCTGTTCATGTCGATAATCCTGCCGATCGTAACCTTCCTCGTACCACCACACATTGCGTTCGGCGGCGCGAAGCCGGTCCCGGTGGTGCCGAGGAACTATCGAAACTTCAAGCGCGGGGACATCATCGTCTCGCTCGCCGGAGTCACGACGAATTTCATCATCGCCATTCTCTGCGTCCCGCTGATCATGCTGGTTGGCGCGATCGGCCGCTCGGTGCCGGTGCTGTCACAGAGCGGCGCCCTGCTGCAGGCGATGCTGCTTTACGGAATCCTGATCAATCTTGCGCTGGCGGCGTTCAATCTGATTCCGATCCCACCCCTCGACGGCTCGCACGTCTTCAAGTACATCCTGCCCCCAGCGTGGGCCCTCAGCTACCAGAGACTCGGCGCACAGGGATTGCTGATACTTTTCCTGCTCATAATGTTCGGCGCGCCGCTGCTGAATCTGTGGTTTCGGCCGGTGTTCCTGGTCTTCCAGTTTGCATCACGGCTGGTTTTCCCATTCATCATTCCAAGTCCATGGACGATGTGAGCGGCAGATCTGAAGGAGCGCTTGGGGTTGCGGATGCCGCGGCGGGCGAAGTCTTCGTCGTCGAGCTGGCCGAATACTCAGGGCCGCTCGACTTGCTGCTCACCCTGATTCGCGACGAACAGATCGACATCTACGACATCCCGATCGCCAGAATCGCTGAGCAGTTTCTGGCGCGCATCTCTTCGCTGAAGCTCGATGAAGCGGCCGACTACCTCGAGATGGCGGCGCGGCTGGTGCGAATCAAGGCGCAGATGCTGCTGCCGCGTCGCGAAGGGGAAGATCTGTGGGAGGACCCGCGCGCCGAGCTGGTGAGGCGACTGCTCGAGTACCAGCAGGTGCGGGAAGTAGTCGATGTCCTCGAGCGACGGAGCGAAGATCGCCGCGGTCGGTTTGCGCGCGCGTACACCCAGCAGGCGGCCCAGATTGCCGTTGCGCGGCCGCTGACCATCTCACTGCCTGAGCTTCTGTCGGCAGTCGATCGGGTCCTTCGGCTGGCGAAGAAGCCGCATGTCCACGACGTCGTGCCGCGCGCACTGGATGTGGATGGGGCGATCGGAATCGTCCGGGCGTTGCTCGCGATTCGCTCGCGCGCACAGTGGAAGGACATCTTGCCGCGCAAGGCCGAGCCGTGGGAAGTGCTCTCGCTCCTCCTCGCACTGCTGGAGCTCGCCAAGCGTGGTGAGCTGAAGCTCGCCCAACCGCGTGCCTTTGCCGCCTTCGAGATAACTCGTGACTCCTCTAGCGAAGCTGCTTGAAGCGGCGCTCTTCGCGAGCGCAACACCGGTACCTGAAGACGCTCTTCGGCTGATGACGTCGCACGCCGACGACGGCGAGTCAACTCTGGAGTCGGCACTCGCGGAGCTGCGCGATCACTACGACAGCGACGGACACGGCGTCGAGCTGGTCGAGGTGGCCGGCGGCTGGCAGATTCTGACCCGGCCGGAATACACCGAGGCGATCGAGAGAGCACAGCTGGCGGCGCGACCCCAGCGACTTTCCGCCGCGGCGCTGGAGACGCTGGCGATCATTGCCTACAGGCAACCAATCGGACGAGCGGAGATCGAAGAGATCAGGGGAGTCGGCGCCGGTGCAATCCTCAAATCTCTTGCGGAGCGCGGCTTGATCGACATCGTCGGTCGCGGCGAAGGGCTCGGCCGGCCACTTCTTTACGGCACAACGCCATCTTTTCTCGAGCAGTTTGCGCTGCGGCATCTCGAGGAGCTGCCGCGCGCCGACGAGCTGGCGATTGCGTTGCGCGCGCCGAGGCCCGCCACGCCGACCTCGCCCGTACCTGCGACCACCGATAACGGCGAGGCGCCGCCGCGGGCTGATTGATGTCGCCGCCGATGCGGATTCAGCGCGCCCTTGCGCGCGCCGGAGTCGCGTCCCGCCGGGGAGCAGAGGAGCTCGTGGCTGCTGGCCGCGTTCGGATCAATGGCGCGATTGCGCAGACCGGCCAGAGCGTCGATCCGCACAACGACGCAATCACAGTCGATGGAAAGAAGGTCGGGCCACCACCCACATCCGCTTCCTGGATCGTGTTGAACAAACCGACCGGAGTTCTCACCACCCGAACCGACCCGGGTGGGCGCCGGACTGTTTTCGATCTGGTGGAGGATCAGCCCGGACTGACCTACGTCGGGCGCCTGGACTACATGACGGAAGGCGTGCTGCTCCTGACCACCGACGGCGACGCGGCGCACAAATTGACACATCCGAGCAGCGAAGTTGAGCGTACATATGTCGCAACGGTGCGGGGCGACGGCGCTGAGGCGGCACGGGCGGCAATGAAGGGTGTACAGCTGGAAGATGGCCTGGTGATGCCGAGGGATGTATCAGTGCGTCGGGTCGGGCGGGGGCTGTGGGAGCTCGAGATCGTGATCGCGGAAGGGCGAACTAGGGAGGTACGGCGGGTTTGCGAGGCGCTTGGACTGGTGGTGGAGCGTCTCGTACGCACGAAATTCGGTCCCGTGAAACTTGGGTCGCTTGGATTGGGGAAGACGCGGCCGCTGACGGCGCGCGAAAAGGAAATCATATCCGCGCTCGGCAAGAGCGGCGGCAACGGCAGGAAAACAACGAGAGGAGCAAGACGTGAACGCAACCGCCGCTATTGAAACCGATGCTTCGATAGTTCACGAAGTCGTCAACCAGGTTGGCCGCCGTATCGTTGGACAGGAGTACATGGTTGAGCGGCTGTTGATAAGCCTCCTCACTGGCGGACACGTGCTGCTCGAGGGCGTTCCCGGGCTGGCGAAGACGCTTACGGTCCGCACGCTCGCGGAGACCATCAACACTTCGTTCAGTCGCATTCAGTTCACGCCGGATTTGCTGCCTGCCGACGTCGTCGGAACCCAGATCTACGATCAGTCGAATGGGCGCTTCTCGGTCAAGAAGGGGCCGATATTCGCCAACATCATTCTGGCCGACGAGATCAACCGCGCGCCGGCCAAGGTCCAGGCGGCGCTGCTGGAAGCGATGCAGGAAAAGCAGGTCACGATTGGCGGCACGACCCACATCCTCGAGGAGCCATTTCTCGTCCTTGCCACACAGAATCCGATCGAGCAGGAGGGCACCTATCCGCTGCCCGAGGCGCAGGTCGATCGATTCATGCTCAAGCTGCACGTGGGATATCCGTCGCGCGACGAGGAAAAAGAAGTGCTGCGCCGGATGTCGGGCGGAGAGCCGATCCCCGTCGATCGCGTAGCGACGCCGAAACAGATCCTCGACATGCGGCGCCACATCGCCGAGCTGTACATCGACGAGCGCGTCGTCGATTACATCGTGGAGATCGTGCATGCGACCCGAAATCCGGAGCAGGCGCGATTGGCCGAGCTCAAGCCCTTAATCGAATTTGGAGCCAGCCCGCGCGCGACGCTTTCACTCGCGCAGGGCTCGAGGGCGCACGCCTTCCTGCGTGGGCGCACTTTCGTCACTCCCGACGACGTGAAGGCGATTGCCCCGGATGTGCTGCGTCACCGCGTGCTCCGCACCTATGAAGCCGAAGCGGAGGAAGTCACCAGCGACGAGATCGTCGCGCGCATTCTGCAGGCGATACCGGTTCCGTGATCGGAATTTTCCGCGCGCGACGTCGTAAGAAAGCTCCGAAGCGCACTCCCGAGAAGCCGATGGGGGTGCCGCCGGAGATTCTGCGGCAGGTGAAGCTGATCGAGCTCAAGACGCGCGGCCTGGTGAACTCCGTTTTCACCGGCGAGTACCGGTCTGTCTTCAAGGGGCAGGGGATGGAATTCTCCGAGGTCCGCGAATACCAGCCGGGCGACGAGGTCCGCTCCATCGACTGGAATGTCACCGCCCGAATGCGGCGCCCGTTCGTCAAGCGCTACATCGAGGAGCGCGAGCTGACGGTGATGCTGGTCGTGGATCTGTCCGGCTCAGAGCGCTTCGGAACGGTGCGGCGCTTCAAGAGCGAGCTTGCCAGCGAGCTTGCCGCGGTGCTGGCGATGTCCGCGGTGCGGAATAACGATCGCGTCGGGGTGTTGCTGTTCACTGATCGCATCGAGCACGTCATCCCGCCGCGGAAGGGCCGCCGTCACGTGCTGCGGATCATTCGCGACCTGCTCGCTTTCGAGCCCGCAGGGCGCGGCACCGACATGATTTTGGCGATCGACTACGTCGCGAAGATGCTCAACGAACACGCGATCGTCTTCATCGTCTCCGATTTTCTCGAGGAGGACATCTCACACCCCTTGAAGCTCCTCGCGCAGCGACACGACGTCGTCGCGGTAACCGTGGAGGATCCGAGCGAGCGCGACCTGCCGGACATCGGCATTGCGCGGCTCATCGATCCCGAGACCGGCGACACCTTCGAGGTTGATACCAGCAGTGCCGCGGTCCGACAATCGTACTCGCAGCGGGTGCTGGCCGAGCGCGAGAACCGTAAGCATCTGCTGCGGCGGCTGGCGATCGACGAAGTTGCGGTGAGGACCGAAGGCGGAGTGGTCGAGCCGCTGCTCCGGTTTTTCCGCGCACGCGAGACCCGGGCACGCCGCCGGTGAGCTTTCTAGCGCTCGTGTTCGTGCTTCAGCAGGCGGTTGCCGCACCGGTGCAGCAGGCACCTGCGGACCTGCAGGTGCAGATGGGATATCGGGTGTCGCCGGACACTGTACTCATCGGGCAGCCGTTCAACCTCTTCATCAAAGTGCTCGCCCCGAAGGGAGTGCGATTCGAGTTTCCGGCTGGCCCGGATACGGCCTCGCAGAATGGAGTTCGTCCCATCGAGCTGCGCGGCGAAAAAATCGTCAGCATGCTCGGCGATACCGCTGTCGCCCTCTACCATCTCGTCGCCTGGGACATCGGCACTCAGCCGCTTCGCTTTCCCGACGTCAGGGTAACCTTTCAGGGTCAGGAGAGGCGCCCGGCACTGGGTGGCGCGTACGTCTTCGTCAAATCGGTGTTGCCGGCGGATACTTCGCTGCGCGTACCGAAGCCCGCCCGACCGCTGATCGTGCTGCCGGTTTTCAACTGGCTGCTCTGGCTCGCGATCCTCGCGGCGGTTATCGCCGCGGTGCTGCTGTGGTGGGCATGGCGGCGCTATCGCAACCGGCCCAAGCCGCCCATCGATCCCTATGTGAAAGCGCAACAGGAATTCGCGAAGATCGAGTCGCGAAAACTTCTCGAGAGCGGCAACGCCGGCGAGTATTTAGTCGAGATGGTCGATGTCGCACGCGAATACCTCGCGGCGAGAATTCCCGGTGTACGTCGCTCTGACACGACATACGAGCTCCTCAATACCGTGCAGCCACGGGATGGGGTGGAGACCCAGCTGCCGCGCTGGCTCGCCGAAGCAGACCTCGTCAAGTTCGCGCGGGGCGACATCGGTACTGCCGATGCTTCGGCCGGCGGCAAATCGATGAAGGAGATCGTCGATCACGTTGAAGCTCGCGTGAATCCGGAGTCAGCGCCGGGGAAGAGACTGGCGTCGGCGACCAGGGAGCGCGCGGCGTGAAAATCTTCGGATTGTTCGAGCTGTACACGCCCGAGGCGCTGTGGCTGCTGCTGCTGTTGCCGGCGTGGTGGATCTGGCGTTCGCTGCGTCGGAAGGACGCAATCGTGTTCTCACGCACCGCAGTGCTGGCGAGCGGCCCTCACATCGGCGGCTGGGTTCCCACGGCGATCTTCGTTCTGCGCAACATCGCGCTCGCATCGTTCATCATTGCTCTGGCGCGTCCACGGTCGGGCGCCCACACCGAGACCCAGACCAGCGAAGGCATCAACATCGTGCTGGCGATCGATCTCTCGAGCTCGATGCTAGCGCTCGATTTCCGCCCCGCGAATCGCATCGAGGTGGCGAAGGACAAGGTCAAGCAGTTCATCGCCCGCCGCACTTCGGACCGCATCGGTATCGTCGCATTCGCGGGAGAAGCGCTGACGCAGGTTCCACTGACGACAGACTATCCAGTCGTGATGCAGGCGGTGTCGAACCTGCAGGCCGGCCAGCTCGAGGATGGGACGGCGATCGGGACGGCGATCGCCACTGCTGCCAATCGGCTCCGCGACGCGCCCGGCAAGTCGCGGGTGCTGATTCTTCTTACCGACGGCGTCAACAATCGCGGCAGCATCGAGCCCCTCGTCGCTGCCAAGGCAGCGACAGCGTACGGGATAAAGATTTACGGTATCGGAGTGGGAAGCGTCGGCATGGCACCCGTTCCGGTGGGCAGAAACGCCGCCGGCGGCCTGCGGTACGAGTACCAGCCGGTCGAGATTGACGAGGCGCTGCTCAGCAACATCGCGCGCATGACTGGTGGCCGGTACTTCAGGGCGCGCGACGCGGCGGCGCTGCAGAACATCTATGCGGTGATCGATCGGATGGAGCGCGCGCCGGTGCACTCGAGCACGGTCGTTCGATATCGCGAGCTCTATCGCTGGCCGCTGGCGCTGGGCCTGGTCGCGCTTTTCGCGGAGCTCGGCATCGTCGCGTGGAAGGCGCCGCTGCCATGAGTTTCGGTGACTGGCTCCGCTACATCCAGTGGCCGTGGGCACTGGGCCTCGCGATCGCGCTGCCGCTGGTGACGGCGTGGCTGGTGCGCTGGGGACTGCGCGCACGCAAACAGCGCCTGTCGCGGCTGGGTACGGACTCCATGATCGCCCGGCTCGCGCCATCTGTCAGCCGCCAGCGGACTTCGTCGGCGATCTTGCGCGCCGCTCTTGCCACGCTGCTGATCGGGATCGCGCTCGCCGGACCACGCTGGGGTGTCGAGCAAAATGTCGTCAAGCAGCAGGGCGTGGACGTCGTGCTCGCACTCGACGCGTCGCTGTCGATGCTCGCCACTGACGAGAAGCCGAGCCGGCTCCAGGCCATGAAGCAGGAGATCAACCGCCTGCGTGATCTCTCGCCGGGCGATCGCTTCGGGCTGCTCGCGTTCGCGGGCCGCAGCTACATCCTCACGCCGCTTACTGTCGACAACAGCGCCCTCGACCTTTACCTGCAGAATCTCGATCCGTCGATCGTGGGACAGGGCGGCAGCTCGCTGGGCAGCGCTCTCAGGCAGGCGACCAATCTGCTTGCGCTCAACAAGTCGCAGGGCGACAAAGTCATCGTGCTGATGAGCGACGGCGAAGGCTTCGACAACCCCGACGAAGTCCTGGCCGAAGCGAAGCGCGCCGCGCAGATGGGCTTCGTGATCATCACTGTCGGCTTCGGTACGCCCGAGGGGTCGACCATCCCGATCGTCGAGAATCGAACGGTGACTCAGAAGCGCGACGAGAACGGAAACATCGTCGTCACGCATTACGATCCGGCGCTGCTCAAGTCGATTGCCGCCGCAGGGAAAGGGATCTTCATCGACGCGCGCACACCCGACAAGGCCGGACAGATCCGCCAGGCGCTCAATACTCTTCACGCCAACCCACGGTCGATCGTGTCGGGCGAGAATCTCGGCGCGCAGTTCCAATGGTTCGTGCTCGCCGCGCTTCTGCTGCTCGCCCTCGATACGTTCCTTCAGACGAGGCGTCGTCGTGGGCGCGCTGTTGCTGCTGCAGCGACGACTGCAACGATGCTTCTGCTCATGACCGTATCCTGTCGAAGCGCCGAGCGCGACAAGCCCGCGATCGAGCTTTATAACTCCGGGACGAGATTGTTGTTGCGCGACTCGCTGGCTCCGGCCCTCCCACCGCTCACAAAAGCCGCGGATTCGAAGGACGCTGAGGTACGACACCATGCGCGCTTCAATCTTGGACTCGACTATCTGGTTCAGGGCCGGCGCGCGAAAGATTCCGCCGACGCTCCGCTGGACAGCGCGCTCTACCGCTACAAGCAGATTCTGGAAGTAGCGGTCGCGGATTCCGATTCGCGCTGGAACTACGAGCTCGCCCTCAGACAGCGAAAAGGCGGCGGCGGAGGAGGGGGCGGTGGCGGAGGTGGAGGAGGCGGCGGTGGCGGCGGGCAGAGCAACGCGCCCACCCCGGCACCAAGTCCCAACCCTTCACCCGCGCCCAAACCCGTGCCCGGAATGACTCCACAGCAGGCCGAAGCAGTGCTCAACGCCGCCGAGGACAAGGAGACCGACGTACAAGGGAAGCACCAGGCCCGAAACGTACCCGTGCCGCCGCGCGGCAAGGACTGGTAGCTTCGGAAGGTATGTCACGGATTTCCATTCTTCCGGGATCGGTTGCCGATCAGATCGCGGCCGGCGAAGTCGTCGAGCGGCCATCCTCGGTTGTAAAGGAGCTGGTCGAGAATTCGATCGACGCGGGTGCCACGGCCATCGAGATCACGCTCGAGGACGGCGGACGCCGCCTGATCCGGGTGAGCGACGACGGCTCGGGGATGACGGCGGAGGAGCTGCCACTCGCGTTGTCCAGGCACGGCACATCGAAGATTCGCAGCGCGTCCGATCTGGTCGGCGTGGCGACGTTCGGATTCCGGGGTGAGGCGCTGCCGGCGATTGCATCGGTATCCCACTTCGAGATACAAACAGCGGCTGCCGATGGCGAAGGGACGTGCATGCGGGTGAGCGGTGGGCAGGTGTCGCCGCCCGAACAGACGTCGAGGCGGCAGGGCACGACGGTCTCGGTCGGCCAGCTGTTCTACAATGTGCCGGCGCGTCTCAAGTTCTTGCGCAGCGCGCGATCAGAATGGCGAAGTGCGGTGGAATCGCTGACCGCTCTCGCGTTGACGCGGCCTTCGGTGCGCATCCACATCTCGCATGACGGAAAAAGCGCGCTGGTGCTTCCTCCGGTGTCCAGCATGCGCTCCCGGCTCGGCGCAATCTGGGGCGGCCGCTACGCGGAAGATCTGATCGACGTCGACGACGTCTCGGGACCGGTCCACGTAAGCGGACTCGTGCAGCGTCCGGTCGATGTCGGAACGTCGACGCGGCGGGTATTCCTCGCGATCAACGGCCGTGCAGTGCGCGACGCCGGAATCGCGCGCGCGGTGGAGGCGGCTTACCGCTCGACGATAGTCGCCGGACTGCGGCCGTCCTTCTTTCTGAACGTCACGCTTGCCGCCGACTCGGTCGATGTGAACGTGCATCCCGCGAAGGCGGAGGTGCGGTTTCGCGACCGCTGGAACGTCGAGCGAGCCGTCGAGATCGCCGTCCGAAGAGCGCTCGGTACTCTCGACAGCGCCGCCTCGTTCGGGTTTCGTGGGACTTCGTTCAGCTTCCGGCCGACCGAGTTTCCGCCCAGCCCCGGAACGAGCATTCTGCGCTCACAGCCGGATCGCGCCGCTCCGCTCTTTGTCGAAATGGCGGGCGAGGACGTCGTTCCGGCAAACGGGGTGGCAGTCGCAGCGAACGAGACCACTCCGGAGGCGGCACCGATCCCGCCCCTGTTTCAGCTACGACGCACGTACATCACCTTTGAGCACGAGGAAGGTCTCGTCCTCATCGATCAGCATTCAGCGCACGAACGCGTGCTCTACGAGCAGTTCATGCAGGCTCTGGAGAGTGCGTCCGCCCCGGCGCAGCGACTGCTGCTTCCGCTTACGCTCCATCTCGGTCCCGCCGAAGGGGAAGCGTTCGATGCCAATCGCGAGTATCTGGAGAAGCTGGGCTTTGAGGTCGAAGGGTTTGGCGGAAACACTCTCATCGTCAACACTGTGCCGATGCCGCACCCGCGTTTCGACGCCGAGCGTTGTCTGCGTGATACGCTCGACGCGTTGACTGGCGACCGTGTTGCGGGAACTGCTGCCAAGCACGAGCGGCTCGCCGCAACGGTGGCGTGCAAGGCGGCGATCAAGGCCGGCGAAGAGCTCTCACAGGCTGAGATGCGCTCCTTGTTCGCGGCACTCCGGGACACGACGTTGCCCGCGCACGATGTGCACGGACGCTCGACAATCGTGCACCTCACCTGGGACGAAGTCGAGCGGCGTTTTGGGCGCAGATAAACTGCGGATAGTTTGCGGACCGACTGCGGCGGGCAAATCCTCGCTTGCGCTCGAGCTCTGTGAGAGATATCAGGGCGCCATAGTCAGCGCCGACTCGCGGCAGGTGTACTGCGACTTCGACATCGGGACTGCCAAGCCGACGTCCGAGGAGTGTGCGCGCGTCCAACACTACGGCATAGATGTCGTCGAGGCTGATGAGAGATACTCAGCTGCACGCTGGGCCGACGCAGCCGACGAGTGGATCGAGTGCGCTTGCGAGATCGAAAAGGTGCCGGTGGTGGTCGGGGGAACGGGGCTGTACATACGGGCACTGGTCGACCCGCTTTTCGTCGCTCCCGAAATCGACGCCTCGCGGCGCGCGAAGCTCGAAAACGAGCTTGATCGGATGTCGCTCGCCGAGCTTAGACGCTGGTGCGAGGAGCTGGACCCGGTCCGCGCGCACCTCGGCCGGACCCAGCTCGTTCGCGCGATCGAGACGGCGCTTCTTGCGGGCGAGCGCATCAGCGATCTGCACGCGAAGAACAACGAGCGCAGTGCGCCGGACGCGCATGCGCCGGTCGCGACTTATCTCGTCGTGGATCCCGGGGATTCCCTCCGCGAGCGGATCGCGAATCGGGTGGACGCAATGCTCGCCGCGGGCTGGGTCGACGAGGTTCGCGAGCTGATGCGAAAAATTCCGGACGATGCGCCGGCATGGAAGGCGAGCGGCTATGGAGTCATTCGCGATCACCTGCTTGGCCGAGCTGATTTGTCATCGGCGCGCGAGCGGATCATTATTGAGACTCGCCAGTACGCGAAGCGACAGCGTACGTGGTTCAGACATCAATTGCCGGCGGCGGCGGTCACGATCCTAAATCCTGAAGACTCCGACTCCGCGACGGTTGCGCGAGAATGGTGGGAGAGCGCTGAGTGAAGATTGGCATCACCTGCTACCCGACGTACGGCGGCTCGGGGGCCGTCGCGACCGAGCTGGGAATAGCGCTCGCGGACCGTGGACACGAGGTCCATTTCATCACCTATCGGCAGCCGTTCCGACTGCCATCGTTTCTGCCGCGGATCTTCTTCCACGAGGTGGATGTCGGACGCTATCCGCTGTTCGAGTTTCCACCCTACGATCTCGCACTCGCCGTCAGAATGCACGAGGTCGTGAAAGGGCACGGCCTCGAGCTCCTCCACTGTCACTACGCGATCCCGCATGCCGCGAGCGCGTGGATCGCCCGCGAGATGCTGCGCGAGAACGGCGAAGATGTCCACGTACTCACCACCCTGCACGGCACCGACATCACCATCGTCGGCCAGGATCCTTCATTCTATCCGATCACCAAGTTCTCGATCGAGAAGTCGGACCGCATCACCGCGGTCTCGCAGTACCTCCGCGAGGAGACGTGCCGCGCCTTCGGCTGCGATGGTCCCGACGTCGACGTGATCCACAACTTCATCGATCCGGACATCTACGACCGCAGCAAGTATCCGGCGCTGCTCAAGAACGAGCTCGCGCGGTCCAAGCCGATCCTGATGCACGTCTCCAATTTCAGGACGGTGAAGCGAGTGCGGGACGTCATCAGGATCTACGCCGAAGTGAACCGGGAGCTGCCGAGCGTGCTTGTCATGATCGGCGACGGGCCCGACCGGCCCGCCGCTGAAGAGGAAGCCCGCCTCCTCGGCGTCGAGCACTCGGTCTCGTTCCTCGGCAAGCTGGATCAAATCGCGCCGCTGCTCGCCGCGGCCGATCTGTTTCTGCTGCCGAGCCAGAGCGAATCCTTCGGCCTGAGCGCGCTCGAGGCACTGGCTTCCGGTGTGCCCGTCGTCGGCAGCAACGCCGGCGGATTGCCCGAGGTCGTTCGCGACGGCGAGACCGGAACCCTCTGCGCCGTTGGTGATGTGGCCGGCATGGCCGCGGCATCGCTCGCGATTCTCAGCGATCGCGCGCGGTGGGCCGAGATGAGCAATCTCGCCGCGGCCGACGCGCGGGAGCGGTTCGCAAGGGATGCCATCGTCAGCAAGTACGAATCGCTGTACCGCGATTCACTCACGCCAACCAACACATGACACCACTCCAGGCGGTTGCGCTCGGCATCATCCAGGGTCTTTCCGAATTTCTGCCCATCAGCAGCTCCGCGCATCTCACGCTCGTGCCGTGGCTGTTCGGCTGGGAGGATCCCGGGCTCGCCTTCGATGTCGCGCTCCATTTCGGGACGCTGATCGCGGTGCTCTGGTACTTCCGGATGGAATGGCTCGCCCTGATCAAAGCGGCGTTTGGAATCGTTACTTCCGGCCGCATCGAAACGCCGGAAAAACGCCGAGTGATCTACCTGATTGTCGCCACGATACCAGGCGCGATCGGCGGCTTCCTGCTGCAATCACGCGCCGAGTCCGCGTTTCGCAGCCCGCAGCTGATCGCGATCGCACTGATAGTAATGGGCCTGATTCTGTGGCTGGTCGACAAGCTGGTCGACCAGCGCCGGATCCTTGGCGAGATGCGGTGGATAGACGCCCTTCTGATTGGCTTGTCGCAGGTGATCGCTCTGATTCCCGGCGTTTCGCGCTCAGGTTCGACAATTACAACCGGTCGCGGTCTTCGGTTCGATCGCGAAAGCGCGGCGGAGTTCAGCTTTCTCATGAGCATGCCGATCATTGCCGCCGCGGTGGTGCTCGAGGGTCCGAAGGCGCTTCATGAAGGAGGCCTCACCAACGAGCTGATGTCGGGAGTAGTGGCGTCGGCGATCAGCGGCTGGCTGGCGATCTCGATTCTGATGCGCTACGTGACCCGACACAGCTACGGTATTTTCGCCTTCTACCGCCTCGCGCTCGGGCTCGCAGTTCTGGCGATTCTCTACACGCGTGGTTGACCTCGCGACTCTGGACGGAGCCAGCCACGAGGCGTTGGAGCAGATGCTCGAGCTCCCGCGTGTGGAACTGCTCGACTCCGCGCCGTCGACTATGGACGTCGCACACCGCCTCGCGTCCGAAGGCGCGACCGCAGGCACGCTGGTCATCGCCGACGAGCAAACCGCAGGGCGGGGCAGGGGCGGCAAAAGCTGGCAATCATCACCGGGCGCGGGCATATGGATGACCCTCATCGAGCGACCGCGGGATCCATCCGGCATCGGAGTGCTCTCCCTTCGCGTTGGACTTGCAGCGGCTGAAGCGCTCGATCGATTCGCGGCGGAGCCCATTCGGGTGAAATGGCCGAACGATCTCTACGTCGATCAGGATAAGCTTGCGGGAATTCTGGTCGAAGCGCGCTGGCGTGAGCAATCGGTCGAATGGGTGGCGATCGGGATCGGGATCAACGTCATCCAGCCGGAGGGTGTCGAGGCCGCGGCAGGACTCGAGCCTGGCACCCGCCGGCTCGATGTGCTGCAGGAGCTTGTGCCTGCCGTACGGTCGGCGGCGCAACGGACTGGCAGGCTGAGCGAAAGTGAAATGGAAGAATTTTCCGCTCGCGATCTGGCTCGCGGGCGGGTGTGCACCGAGCCGGCGCTGGGGCGGGTGGCTGGCATCACGCCGACCGGCGAGCTCCTCGTCGCGCTCGCGGATTCCGTCGCGCAGTTCCGATCCGGCTCTCTCATTCTCGAGGACTCGAGATGATCGTCGTATTCGACGTCGGCAATTCCGAGATCACCATTGGCATCTTCGATGGTGAAGATCTCGTTTCGCATTGGCGGCTCACCACGGCGGCGCCCCGCACCGCCGACGAGCTGGCATTACTGATTCGGTCGATAACGGGATCCGACATCGCGTCACCGGACGGAGCCGAAGGCTCGGCGATCTGCTCGGTCGTCCCGGCGATCACGCCAATGCTGGCCGAGGCGTGCGAGATGTGCTTTGGCAGCAAGCCGAAGATTGTCGATGCCCGCGCTGGGCTTCCAATCAAGCTCGATGTCGAGGAGCCATTAACGGTAGGCGCGGACCGCATTGCGAACACGCTCGCGGCGAGCCGGATTCACAAGCGCGATGCTATCGTCGTCGACCTGGGCACGGCCACGACCTACGACTGCATCACGGCCGACGGCACCTTCCTCGGCGGCGTCATTCAGCCGGGAATAATGATCTCGGCGGACACCTTGTTCCGGCGTACGGCGCAGCTCCCGGCGACCGATATCGTCGCCCCCAGGCGGGTCATCGCTCGTCGCACCGACGAGTGCATCCGGGCCGGGGTCCTGTACGGGGCCGTGGACTCGATTGACGGGATCGTGCGCCGCATCAGGAAGGAGTGGCCCAACAAAGAGCCGCTGCTGGTGATCGCGACGGGGGGCATGGCCGAAACCATCCGCCCCTACTCAGCCGAGCTTGAGCTGGTCGACCCGTTTCTGACCCTTAAGGGGATCCGCCTCGCCTACGAGCTGCTAAGGGACTGAGTCTGGGGGAATAGAGCGGTTACGGGGGCGGGGATCCGGGTTGACTGCCGGGTCCGGACACCCTAACTTGAACGCTTAGCACTCACCAAGCTCGAGTGCTAACAAGCACTCTCCCACCACAGCCACTTTCCAGAAGGGCAGCTAACTATGGCCACAAAAACCCAAGCCAGCACCAAGGTCGCTCCCCTCGCCGATCGCGTCGTCGTCAAGGCGCTCGAGGACACCGAGCAGATGCGCGGCGGACTGTTCATTCCCGACACCGCCAAGGAGAAGCCGCAGCAGGGCGAGATCATTGCCGTCGGCCCCGGGCGCTACGAGAAGAACGTCCGCGTCCCGATGGAGCTCAAGGTCGGCGACAAGGTCCTGTACGGCAAGTACAGCGGCACCGAAGTCACCATCGACACCGAGCAGTATCTGATCCTTCGCGAGTCCGATGTGCTCGCGGTCGTTAACTAAACCCACCAGCTAACTGAGCGAACATATGGCAGCCAAGGAACTCCACTTCAACACCGATGCACGCGCGGCTCTCAAGCGCGGCGTCGATCAGCTCGCCGAAGCAGTCAAGGTGACCCTCGGTCCCAAGGGCCGGAACGTTGTCATCGACAAGAAGTTCGGCGCCCCGACCGTCACCAAGGACGGCGTCACCGTCGCCAAGGAGATCGAGCTCTCCGATCCACTCGAGAACATGGGTGCGCAGATGGTGAAGGAAGTCGCCACCAAGACCAGCGACCTCGCTGGGGATGGCACTACCACAGCCACCGTTCTTGCCCAGGCGATCTTCCGCGAAGGCCTCAAGAACGTCACCGCCGGCGTCAACCCGATGGCGCTCAAGCGCGGCATCGACGCTGGTGTCAACTCCATCGTCGAAGAGCTCAAGAAGATGAGCGTTCCGACCAAGGGCAAGAAAGAGATTGCCCAGGTTGGATCCATCTCCGCCAACAACGACAAGGAGATCGGTGATCTGATCGCCGAGGCAATGGAGAAGGTCGGCAAGGACGGCGTCATCACCGTCGAAGAGGCCAAGGGCCTCGAGACGACTCTCGAGACAGTCGAGGGCATGCAGTTCGATCGCGGTTATCTCTCGCCGTACTTCGTCACCGATCCGGAGAAGATGGAAGCGGTGCTCGAGGATGCGCTGATCCTCATCCACGACAAGAAGATCTCATCGATGAAGGATCTCCTCCCGATCCTCGAGAAGGTCGCGCAGATGGGCAAGCCGTTGCTCATCATCGCCGAGGACATCGAGGGTGAGGCGCTGGCGACGCTGGTCGTAAACAAGCTGCGCGGCACTCTGCGCGTTGCAGCGGTGAAGGCTCCGGGCTTCGGGGATCGTCGCAAGGCGATGCTCGAGGACATTGCGAAGCTGACCGGTGGCCAGGTGATCTCCGAGGAAGTCGGATTCAAGCTCGAGAACGCCGTCGTCACCGATCTCGGCCGTGCCAAGCGGATCGTCGTCGACAAGGAGAACACCACCATTATCGACGGCCAGGGCGACGAGGAGCAGATCAAGGGTCGCATCAAGGAGATCAAGGCAGCGATCGACAAGACGACTTCCGATTACGATCGTGAGAAGCTCCAGGAGCGTCTGGCCAAGCTCGCGGGTGGCGTTGCCGTCATCAACGTCGGCGCCGCGACCGAGAGCGAGATGAAGGAGAAGAAGGCCCGCGTCGAGGATGCGCTCCATGCAACCCGCGCCGCGGTCGAGGAGGGAATCGTTCCGGGCGGCGGTGTCGCGCTCGTCCGCGCGCAGAAGGCGCTCAAGACGCTCAAGCTCGACGAGAGCGACGAGCAGATCGGCGTCGACATCATCCGTCGCGCCGTCGAGGAGCCGATGCGCATGATCGTTCAGAACGCCGGCGGTGAAGGCTCCATTGTCGTCGAGAAGATCCGCACGTCGAAGGAGAACAACTACGGCTACAACGCGCTCACCGACGAGTACGAGGACCTGGTCACGGCCGGTGTCATCGACCCGACCAAGGTGACCCGCACCGCTCTGCAGAACGCAGCGTCGATCGCGGGACTTCTGCTCACGACCGAAGCTCTGATCGTCGAGAAGAAGGAGCCTGCTCCGGCAGCCGCGGCGGGTGGTCCGCCGGGCGGCATGGGCGGAATGTACTAGAGGCAGCTGGGAGCGAGCAGCTAGCTGTTGGCAGTGCGAGCAGTACAACGAGGGACGCATCGCGTCCCTCGTTTTTTTTTGCCCAACCTTGACCGCTCGGCCCGGGCCGGATATTATCCGCGCACAATCGAAGCGCCCTGTGGTCATTTGCCGCGTATTGCAGCCACGTTAAATAAATGCTAAAAAGCGAGGAACGCCCGCGGCCACTCAGCCACGGGCGTTCTGCTTTATGCGCGGAGTCCACCATCCGAGGTGATAACATGGCTCCCCTGCAACTCCCGCCCGAAACAAGACCGACGCGCGAACATTTCGTTCCCGCCACTTCGCGATCGCAACGCGACCTGAACCTCCGCCACGAGCGGCCAGCGGTGGGTGTCGAGAAACATCCCGAGCTGCGCCGCGTTCGCCTCGCGCTAGCAGGGTGCGGCGTAGTCGGCGGTGGGCTGGTCCGACTCCTCAACGAGAAGGCACCCGCGATAGCATCACGATTCGGCGTCAGGTTCGAGATCACTGCCATCCTGGTGCGCGACGTAAGCCGTGACAGAAGACTTCCCATCGATCCAAGGCTCTTGACCTACGATGTCGACGAGTTTCTGTCGCGCGACGCCGATGTCGTTGTCGAAGCAGTCGGCGGGGACGAGCCCGCGCGATCGATCGCAGCCCACGCTCTGAAGAGCGGCAGAAAGCTCATCACCGCCAACAAGGATTTGATCGCATCTCACGGCAGCGTCCTCGCCGCAATCGCTGACGCGAACGACGCCGGTCTGGACTTCGGCGCCGCCGTTGGCGGCAGCGTACCCATCATCGCCGCGCTGCGAGACGTAGTGGGCGCCAGCACACCGCTCTCTGTGCGTGGCATCCTTAATGGAACCTCCAACTACGTGCTGTCAGAGATCGAGCAGGGAAGATCGTTCGGGGCCGCGCTCGAGGCGGCGCGCTGCTGCGGATTCGCCGAGTCGGATTGTTCGAAGGACTTGGATGGTCGCGATGCCGCCGCAAAGCTCAAGATCATCGCATGGGTCGCCTTCGGCGTTGATCCGAACGCGCTCGATCTGCGCCGCATCCCGCTCCCGGCGGATCCGGCGCGGCTTGTCCGCGCTGCATCGATCGCGGGCGGACGTCTCAGGGTGATTTCAGAGTGCGCCCAGTTGTCGGGTGACAGGATCTCAGCGACGGTCGAGCCGACCATCGTTCCTCTCGACAGCGGTCTCGGGCAAACCAATCGCGAGGAAAACAAAGTCGAGATCGACCTCGGCTGGGGCGCGCCGCTCACGCTCTCGGGGGCGGGCGCCGGCGCCAATCCGACTGCAACGGCGCTGCTTGCCGATCTTGTTGGTTCCCCGCGACCGCGCAACGGGCGCGGCACTGCTGCGATTCCGTTTGTCTCTGTGGCGGACGAACGCCGGCACCGCTGGCTGATATCAGCGGTGACCCCGCTCGATCGTTTGCGTGCAGCTGCCATCGGTGCCGGAATCAGTGTGGAGCGCGAGCTCCCGGGAACCACCGATGGTTTGATCATCACTCGCGCCGCCAGCTGGCACGAGCTGGAGGCGCTGATAGCGGCTCTCGACGGAATTGGAGCGGCGCCGGCCTTCGCGCGCTGTGAGCTCGGCTTCGCCTGCGCCGAGGAACACCGATGACGGCGACCATTGAGCTACTCGAACGCGCACCCGACGCGGAAATCGATCGTTCGCATCAACCCCGCAATTCATCGACGACTCGCGACTCGAAATTCGAGATCATCGGAAAGCGCGGCGCCCCCGTTGTCGTCGTGCTCGGGGGCATCTCAGCGAGCAAGCACATCGCATCGTCGCCATCCGATTCGACGACGGGTTGGTGGGAGGATGTCGTCGGCCGCGACAAGCCGGTCGACACCGATCAGTTTCGGGTTCTGGGGATCGACTACGCACCCGATGATACCGGCCCGGACGCTGTCACTACCGCCGATCAGGCGGACAGGGTTGCCGCCACGCTCGATCACCTGGGTGTGCGTAAAGCGCACGCTGTGATCGGCGCTTCCTACGGCGGAATGGTGGCACTTGCATTCGGAGCGCGTCACGGTGATCGCGCCGGCCGCTTGATCGTGATCAGCGCGGCGCACCGCAGCGATCCACTCTCGACGGGACTTCGACATCTGCAGCGCCGCGTCATCGAGCTTGGAAGCGCCACTGGCCGAGAGCACGATGCAATCGCGATCGCGCGCGGGATCGCGATGACCACCTATCTCACCACCGAGCATCTGGCCGAACGCATTGCTCCGGACGATTCCAGTGATAGCAGCGCGATCGAGGCTCGGATCGGAAACTTTCTCAGGACCAGCGGGGAGCAGTTCGCCGATCGATGGACCCCGGAGCGGTACACCGCGCTGTCGCTGTCGCTGGATCTTCATGACGTGATCCCCGAAGCGATTCAGATACCGACGTGCGTCATCGCCGTGAGCAGCGACCGCCTCGTTCCAGTCGAGCACTGCAGGGAGCTCGCGCGCAGGTTGGGCGGTCCGGCGCAAATCGTCGAGCTCGACTCGCGCTTTGGACACGATGCCTTCCTCGGCGACGCGTGTCGAATCGCGCCTTTCATTGCCGAGCTGTTGAAGGTCGACACTGGAGGAGTTGTCCGGTGACCGATTCCCGTAACCCTAAATCGACATCGCCGGCGACCCGAGCCGTACGCGCCGGCATCGCAAGCGACCTTCACCACGGCTCCGTCGTTCCGCCAATCCATCTTTCGTCCACCTTCGCCTTCAAGGGGTTGGGTGGAAAAGGCCGCTACGATTACACCAGAACCGGAAATCCGACCCGCGACTACCTGAGTGGTGCGCTGTCCGAGCTGGAGGGCGGGCGCGGGGCCGTCGTCACCAGCAGCGGGATGTCGGCCGTGACCCTCGTGCTTCAGCTCGTTCGACCTGGCGACCTGGTGGTGGCAGCCCATGACTGCTACGGCGGCACGCATCGAATCCTGCGTTCGCTCGCGGCACGAGGCCACTTCGACGTCGAGTTCGTGGATCTGACCGTCGATGACGCCGCCGAAAATGTGCGCTCGACATGCCCGCGGCTCCTCTGGATCGAGACTCCCAGCAACCCACTCCTTCGGATCACCGATCTCGACAGCGTAGTTGCCGCCGGTCATTCGGTCGGCGCGATCGTCACCGTCGACAACACTTTTCTCTCACCGGTGCTCCAGCGTCCAATCGAGCGGGGGGCGGATCTCGTTGTTCACTCCACAACGAAGTATCTGAACGGCCACAGCGATGTCGTGGGCGGAGCCGTCGTCGCCGCCGATCCAACTCTTGTCGAAGAGCTGGCATGGTGGGCGAACTGCCTCGGCATCACCGGTGCTCCATTCGACAGCTTTCTGACCCTGCGCGGGATCCGCACTCTGCACGCGCGGATGCGTACCCACGAAGAGAACGCCGCACGAGTCGTCGATAAGCTGACCGCCCACGACGCGGTGAAGCGGGTCCACTACCCGGGGCTTGCTACACATCCCGGCCATCATATCGCGGCCTCGCAGCAGGCTGGATTCGGCGCGATGGTCAGCTTCGAGCTCGCTGGTGGACTGCCGGCGGTTGAAGCTTTCGTTGGTTCGGTCGAGTATTTCACGCTCGCCGAATCGCTCGGCGGCGTCGAGAGTCTGGTGGCCCATCCCGCCACCATGACCCACGCATCGATGGACGCGACTGCCCGCGCCAACGCCGGCATTGAGGATTCGCTGGTGCGGCTCTCGATCGGAATTGAAGACGGGGACGATCTGGTCGGCGACATCCACGCTGCCCTGGATGTCGCCGAAGCCTCCTGTCTAGCTCCTGTAAACGACATGGGGGAGCGTTGCAGCCAGGCTGTCCCGGCTGCACTATGAGTGCGGATGTAAATCGCCTCAACCACGCGGCAGGGACCCATATGTCACTCAAATCCGTTTCAGCAGCTTTGCTTCTTTTTGCCCCCTCGCTTGGCGCACAGTCGTCGTCGCCCTCTTACATCGTGACTCGACTCGGAGTCGACACGGTTGCCGTCGAGCGGTTCACTCGCACCAACGATCGCATAGAAGGGGATCTGGCTCTGCGCTATCCGCGCGTGCGCACGGTGCACTACGTCGGTGATTTGTTGCCGGGTGGAGCATTCAAGACGATGACGGCGACCATGCGTCGCGCGGGTGATCCCGGCAGTGTGCCGGGAATCCAGATCACCACCAACTTTGCAGATTCGGTTGCGGTGATCAACGTCTCCCGCAACGGCAAACCCGACACGTCGATGACGAACGTGCGCATTGCCTACCATGGCGGCGCCGTGCCTACGCTTTTCAGCGAGCCGCCGGCTTACGGGCCGTACGAGCAGCTGCTTGCGAGCTCGCGGCTCGGGAGGGACAGCGTCGCGTACACGCTCATCGGGCCGAGTCGCGATCCCGCTTCGTCAATCATTCTCCGTAAGCGCGGCGCGGACTCCGTGTCGTTCACCAGCACTTTCTTCCCGGGATGGACCGAGGTTGCTCGGGTAGACTCTCGCGGCCGGATTCTGGGCGTCGATTCGAGAGCGACGACGGTGAAGACGGTCGCTCAGCGAGTTTCTGGTCTCGATTTCGACAATGTCGTGAAAGGATGGGAGGCGGCCGAAGTCGCCAAGGGTGGTGCGACGGGGCAGATGTCGCCACCGGACACGACGAGAGCGACTGTCGGCGGCGCAAACATCACCGTCGCCTACAGCAGACCGCTCAAGCGTGGCCGCGTCATCTTCGGCGAAGTGGTGCCGTGGAACCAGGTCTGGCGCACCGGCGCCAACGCGGCGACAATGTTCACGACCGACAAGGATCTCGTCTTCGGGACAACCGTCGTCCCCGCCGGCAAGTACACCCTCTGGACCCTGCCCACTCCCAGCGGCGCGAAGCTGATCATCAATAGCGAGACGGGGCAGTGGGGAACCGACTACCATGCCGACAAGGACTTCGCCCGACTCGATCTTTCCACGCGGATGGTTTCGCCGCCCGTCGATCAGTTCGTGATTGGGGTGGTGCCGCAGGGCGCAGGCGGACTCCTGCGCTATTCCTGGGACGATCGCGAGTACTCGATACCGTTCACGGTCAAGCAGCCTTGACCGATCCGCCGGCGCGTGCGCGGAGCGGCCGCTGGCTCCGCGCAATCGTCTACGGCTTCCTCGCCGAAGTCGCGACAATCATCACGATTATCATCGTCGTGAAGGGCTACCAGTACGTCATTGCTCCGGGGCAAGCCGACCCGGCTTACGCGGCGTTCGGCGAACGGGCCGGAGGGATCATTGGAATTGTTGGCGGCAGCCTGTTCACGTTCCTGTTTGCGCGGTTGCTGATGCGGCGCGTATCAGCGCGGCAAGTCGCTCACGGCGTTGTCGTCGCCGTCGCAGCGATCGCACTGTCAGTGGGCGGCTCGCTTGCGGGCCACCAGGGAGTTCCGATGGGCTACATCGTCGCGTCAGCGCTTAAGCTCGGCGCCGGCGCCCTCGCCGGAATCCTCGCCGCGCGCAGCGCCCCAGCGACGGACGCGTGAAAGACGTGAAAAAAAGCCGGCTGCGAGAGCCGGCTTTTTTTCTTCAGTCAACCACTGTCAGCGAGACTGGGTTGTCGAGGTACACGACCTTCTGTTCGCGCCGCGAATGGATGATTCGCCAGAACCAATTTTCGTCTCGCGGCTGACCCCCGTGCTCCATTATCAGCTTGGCGAGATCCGCGACCTCATCCGGGTCCATCCGCAGGCAGCCATGCGACGCCGCCTCGCCGAGGCTGTCGAGATCGCCGGTGCCGTGGATGTAGTAGTCCGGCTCGCGAAAGAAAATCTTCACGACTTTCATTGGGTTGCCGGGCTCGCCGGGGCCTTTGGGTGTCTTGCCCCGCGCCCAGGCCGAGTTCGGCGGCGGGTGCCAACTCGGGTTCCAGATGATTTTCTTGATCGTGTAGGTGCCGGTAGGCGTCGGGTACCGGGGTTGGCCGACGGCGACGTCGTAGGTTTTGAGCACCTTGTCGCCGCGCTGCACGGTCAGGCGTCTCTTGCTCAGATCCGCCGTCAGCAGCAGTGGCTCCTGATACATGTTCGAGCTGTCGACGACCTCTTTTCCGGCCGTCGGCGCCGTTGCCGGTAAGTCGATTTGCGCCGCCGCGTTTCCCGCGGTGAGCGCCGAGCCGAGTGCGAAGAGTCCAACAAGGGTCTTACGATATATGGTCATTGCCGCTGAGGTCCGTGTGAAGTGGGTTCCGTACAGATGATTAATACAAATGCCGTTCCACTCCATCACCCTTCGCTGCTAGGCAATTCCCCGAATTGCCTCTCGCTCCTGGTCGAGAGCACTTGCTTTTTCGTGCTCGGTTCGTACCGCTCACGTCCACTATCCCCGGAGTCAGTAGATTTAGTCCCTGAACTGCCGCGGTCTCACGGAGACGAGAAATGACAACGAGCAAGGAAACGGAGTGGATGAATCATCCGCGACTGCGGAAGCTGGTGACCGCCGTCAACGAGCTCACGCTCGCTGAGCGCATCACCCTTGTCAAAGGGCTTGTGCCGGCGATCGCCGATGAGCTTTCCGACACCGAGTACGAGCGATTCGTCGATGCGATTCGGCTCAAGGGTGAGCGGTTCCATGAGGCGCAGTCCCACCCCGGCGAAGGAAGATCGGAGCGCAAGATTCCGGGTGAGCGCGACCTGGAGGGCCGGTAGCGCGATGAGCTTTTACTGGCTGCTCGGCCTCATCCTGTTGGCCGCGGTGTTGTTCGCGATGTACGCGGGAAACCGCCGGCCCAAGCCCTGACTAGATACCCAGCGCCAGCTGCACCGGCGCTGCCGACGTTCCGCCGCTGGCGCCGACGCTGATCGGTCCGACAACGTTGTCCTGAGATGCGGCGGTCAGGCGACCCCTGAAACGCGACCTGCGCAAAGTCTCTCCGACTGTCTCGAGTGCAGTGCGTGGAGTGTTGTTCTTCTCGCTTAGATGCGCGAGCACGATGTTGTTGAGCCCGCGATGAATGCTGTCGCCGCACAGCCGTGCCGCTTCGCCATTACTCAGATGCCCGAACTTCCCACGAATGCGCGCCTGCAGTGAAGGCGGATACGGGCCCGCGCGCAGCATCCCTTCGTCGTGGTTCGCTTCGATGACCAGAACGTCCAGCTTGTCCAGCGCGCGCGAGATGCTGTCGGTCACCTGGCCGAGGTCGTAAACGATCCCCGCTCTGGCTCCTTCGCCAATCGAAGTCACGATCACCGCGATCGGCTCGTTCGCGTCGTGCGGCACCGGTACGGTCTCCAGGTGAAAATCTCCAACGACGACGCTGCTTTTCCGCGGCGTCAGAATGGTGCGCAGCTCCGACCACTCAGGGCACACCATGCGCGTTCCGGCTGTTGAAACGATCGTCCAGCCCCATTTGCGTGCTGCCGCCGCGACACCCTTCACGTGGTCGGTGTGCTCGTGCGTCACCACCACCGCCTCAATGGAGTCCGGCGCGACACCGGCGCGGGTGAGACGCTGCTTCAGAACGCGAGGAGAGAACCCAGCATCCACCAGAATCCGTGAGCGCTCGGTCTCGATTAGAACTGAATTTCCACTGCTGCCACTACCAAGGATCCACAACTTCATCAAACACTCCAACGCCGCTTATGCACTTCGGTTAAATGCTTCCTTGCCTTTTCTCCAAGGCTGACGTCGCGGCGCGCCATAACGCGCTCGGCGACGGTAAGAAATTTAGTGATCTCGAACGTCTCATAGGGCTCGGAGTCTCCCCACGCAAACGGCGGCACAACACTGGGGGCGCTGCTGCCGAAGATGTTCGCGCCCGCACCAATGACCGTACCCGTCGAAATCATCAAACCGATTCCGGTCTTTGCATGATCTCCGAAGAGCGTACCCAGGAACTGCTGACCTGTGTCTCGGACTCCAGTCGGCGTCCACATGTGAACGGGGCCGTAGGTGTTCTTGAGATTGCTCGTTGTCGTCAAGGCGCCAAGGTTCACCCATCGGCCGAGGTACGAATGGCCGACGAAACCGGTGTGCCCCTTGTTGCTGTGACCGAGCACGAGCGAGTTGTTGAACTCGCCGCGGATCTTGCAATGATCCCCAAGCGATGAAGCGGCGACGCGCGCGCCCATGATCTGCGTTCCGCGGCCGACCGAAATCGGACCCACGAGGTAGGTGAAGGGCCTGATCACCGCGCCCTTGCGAACGAGAATCGGCCCGTCCGTGGCGTCGAGCACGACCTGCGGGCCGATGTCGGCACCATCCTCCACGAAGATCGGATGATCGCCCATCACCTCTGCCTGGTGCTTGGCAATCCTGCTCAAGGACTTCGCGCGAAGTGGAATGTCCTCCGTGAGTTGCTCGACCAGGGTGCCGACGAGTTCCCAGATCTCATTTATCCAGCGACCTTTGACCTTCCGCCCGCCGAGGCTCGTTTGAATCGCGCCGAGATCGACAGCTCCGTCGGCGAACTGCGACGCCGGAAGCCCACGTGCGAGCTTCACTGCGCACGCCGACCCTTCACACATCAACAGGTCGAAGCGGTCCACCTCCGAATCCAGCGGCAGAATGCAGCGGGTGTTCACGATCACGGAGCCGGCCGGGATCTCCGACTTGGGATCTACCGCTGGCGGCGCATCGTCCTCCTCGAAGTGCGAGAGATGGGGTGAGCTGATAAACCCCGCGCTTTTCAGCCCGGTCATTCTCTCCCACCGTCGCCTGATCACCGATGATCCTGCGCGCAGCTCGCACGCCGGCCTGGTGAGCGCAAACGGCTCGAACTGCCGGGCTCGAACATCGTCGTAGAAGTACAGCGCGCTCATTTCTTCTGCTCCATCGGCGGCAGCGATTCCACCAGCCTCTTGAGGTCGGCGGCCTTTTCCTTCGTAGTAACAAGGGTCAAGCCGTCTCGCGCCACAACCACGAGATTGTCGACACCGTATAGAACGACAGCGCCCGAGTCGGCGTGGACCACGTTGTCGGCTCCATCGAGAAGATGGACATTGCCCGCTGTCACGTTGCCGAACTCATCCTTCGTGCGCACTCGCGCCAGAGCCGACCACGTTCCGACGTCGTCCCAGCCGAAGTCTCCGGGAACCACGGTTACATCCTTGCTGCGCTCGAGCACCGCGACATCGACCGAAACCGGATTTGCGACGCGCCCGAAGAAATCGGATGCCTCGCCGTCGGGTCCAAGCGCCATTGCCCTCGCGAGCTCGCGTGCGTGCTTCCTGATCTGTGCCAAGAAATCGCCCACCGTCCAGACGAAGATCCCCGAGTTCCACAGGTAGCCTTCGCTCACCATCTTCTCGGCGCGCTGCCGGTCCGGCTTCTCGACGAAGCGAAGCACAGGTGAACCGCTCGCCTCGTCCGGGTCCGAAGGCTGAATGTAGCCGAAGCCGGTATCAGGACGGCTCGGGACTACGCCAACGGTGACCAGCGTATGTGTCCTCGTCGCCGCCGCCTCCGCGAGCAGCAACACCTCGCGAAACCTGGCGTCGTTCCCGATCGACCAGTCGGCGTGAACGGACAACATCGTCGCCTCTGGACCATCACGCCGCTCGATGGTGAGCGCAGCCCACGCCAGCGCCGCGGCGGTCCCCGCCGGCCTCGGCTCGGCGATGATGTTCTCGCGCGGAATCGGCGGCAGCAGCGACCGGATCGGTTTGACGAGATTGGCGTTGGTGAGTATCAGCGTGTGAGATGGGTCGACGATCGGACCGAGCCGGTCAACCGTATCACGAAGCAGCGGTTTGTTGCTGACGAGCGGGAGAAGCTGCTTCGGGCGCTCCGGCGTGGACAACGGCCAGAAACGGGAGCCGACTCCACCCGCGAGTACGACCGCCCAGCGGCTCACTCGCCGCTTATGCCCGCTTCGTCAGGCGCTCCCGTCAGGCGGGCGACGAGCGCGTAGAGCTTCTTGGGGCTGAAAGGCTTCGTCAGAAACTCCGTAGCGCCGAGCGCAAAAGCATCGCGCTCGTGTTTGGCGTCACCCCCGGCGGTCAAAATGATGCACGGCAGCGACTTGAACTTGTCCTGTTCCCGGACCTGCTTGAGCACATCGAGCCCGCTCAGCTTGGGCATCATGAGATCGAGCACCGCGAGATCGATCTGATCTTCGCCGTTAATGAAGTCGAGCGCTTCCTGTCCGTCGTACGCGAGGCTAACGCGGAATGGGCCCTGCTCGAGCTTCATCTTGATGATTCGCCCGATGTGGGGCTCGTCATCAGCGACCAGAACGTGACAGACGCGGCTGGAATCGGACACGGCTAGATCAGGGATGCAATGTTGCCGCGATAGCGGCGAACGTCGAAGAGAAGTCCGCCCAGATCCGCGGATTGACGGAGCAGCACCAGCAGAAGCGTGTCGTCGGCGAGCGCCGCGACGATCGCATAGCCTTTCTGGTGCTCCAGAATTGCGGTGTTCATCGACCCTTGCACGGTCGCGCGGCCCAGAGCTTCCGCCTCGGAGACGAGCGCTGGAACTCGCGCGGCGAGGTCTTCGTTGTTCAGCCCCGGCGCAGCGAAACCTTCGATGAGCAGGCCGTCCTTTCCCAAGATGAGAACCGCATCAACTCCGGGGCGCTGGCGAAGAGCGCTCGTGAAATCTCTGATGTTGGGCATTGATGGGTGAAGAAGTTGCGAAGCTAGGAACCGGAAAGAGTGAAGTCAAGCACGGCAATCGCTTGAACTGCCATAAGTTACGGGGTATTATCGTGAAGCAACCCCTCCGCTATCCCATCTGTCTCATCACTCAATGAAAGCACGTTTCGCGCTCGTTGCGGCGATCTCAGCCGTTGCCGTTCTAAATGCGTGTGGCGACCCGACCAGTATCCAGGCTTCGTTGCCGACATCGGTCGACACTCTGTCCGTCTTTGCGTTGTCCGGAACGCCCGCGGCCTATCCAAGTGGCTTGTCGATCATTGGACGTCAGCCTGTTCGGGTTGACGGCTTCGCCAACTTCGATGTCGCCTTCGACATCAACGCGCAGGGAAACGCGGTGATCTATCCCGTGCGGGTCGTGGTACCTTCGCCCGGGGGCTCGCGTCCGGTGTTTCTCCAGAAGATTGGGGGCACGTTCGAGAGCGTTGCCGCCGCGCCCAAAACCGGCTTCGAGACCGACACGGCCCTCGTCATGCTGCCCGGTGAGGTTGTGGTGGCGCAGTCCACCCACAACGGCACCGGCGATCTCTGTCAGTTCGCGCTCAATCCGAACATCTTCGCAAAGTTCGCCGTGGATAGTGTGAGCCTGGCGTCGAGGATCATTTATCTGAAGATGGGGGTCGACCCCAACTGCGGGTTCCGCTCTTTCGCGACCGGAATTCCGACGGACTGACCCGTGCACGACCTGAGGATGGTGCGCGAGCACATCGACGCACTTCGCTCCGGCATGCAGCGGCGCGGAGCTCTCGATGCGCTCTCGGCGACCATCGATCGCGCCGTCGACCTCGACAAGTCGCGCCGCGAAACCATTCAGGCGGTCGAGGAGCGGAAGGCGGCACGCAACGCCGTCAGTCAGCAGGTCGGGCAGCGTAAGCGCGCCGGCGAATCCGCCGATGATCTCCAGCGGCAGTCGCGCGCGCTAGGCGAGGAGATAGCGCGCCTCGATCGTGAGCTCGCCGAAACCGAAGCCGAGCTTTCCGCGATCATGCTCGAGTTGCCGAACGTCACGCTGGAACAGGTTCCCGCCGGCGGTGAAGAGAACAATGCCGTGGTGCGCAGCTGGGGAACGCCGCGGCAGGGCGCGCGCATCGAACCGCATTGGGAGATAGGCGCCCGGCTCGGCCTCATCGATTTCGAGCGTGGAGCGAAGATCAGCGGCTCCGGATTCATAGTGTTTCGCCGCGAGGGAGCACGCCTCGTCAGGTCGCTGATGAATCTCATGCTCGATGTCCACACCTCGCAGCATGGTTACGAGGAAGAGTGGGTGCCGGTAGTTGTAAATCGCGCGAGCATGACGGGCACGGCGCAGCTCCCGAAATTCGAGGAGGACATGTACGCGCTGCGGGACGGCGAAGGTTTTCTGATTCCGACCGCCGAAGTCCCGCTCACAAATCTCTATCGCGACGAGATCATCCCCGAAGGTGAGCTCCCCAAGGCGTTGACCGCGTACTCGCCGTGCTTCCGTCGTGAAGCCGGTGCGGCTGGGAAGGACACCCGCGGACTGCTGCGCGTGCACGAGTTCGATAAGGTGGAGCTCGTTCGGTTTGTGGCCCCCGAGACCTCCGGAGACCAGCTGGAGCTGCTTACCGGCCACGCCGAAAAAATCCTCCAGCTCCTCGAGCTGCCCTATCGCGTCGTACGCCTCGCTTCGGGCGATACCGGCTTTGCGAGCGCGCACACTTACGACCTCGAGACCTTCGCTCCGGGCGTAGCAAAGTGGCTGGAAGTCTCTTCGTGCAGCAACTTCACCGACTTCCAGGCGCGGCGCGCGAATATCAGGTATAAACCGGCGGACGGCGGCAAGCCACGCTTCGTCCACACCTTGAATGGCTCGGGGCTGGCGTTCCCGCGCGTCATTGCTTCGCTGCTGGAGCACCACCAGCAGGAGGACGGAAGTGTGCGCGTGCCCGACGCCCTCCGCACCTATCTCGGCGCCGAGCGCCTCGGCTGATTCATGCGCCGGCTCGCTCCGGTCACTCTGATAACAATCGGTGTACTGGCACTTCTCACCTGGTACGTCATCTACACGCGCGGGGTTGTCCGCGAGCTGAGGCAGGAAGCGTCGCGAGTGGGACTGATGTACGCCCGGGTTTATAACGGTCTCAGCGATCCGAACCCCGACGCCGCGAACGGCGCGCTTCTCGATTTGTCGAGGCACATTCGCGAATCCGGGCTGCCGATGATTCTTGCGAATCCGGAAGGCGTGCCAACCGACACCGCCAACATTCCGTTCACCGCGCCGCTCCGGTCGCGGGCGATGCGCAATTACATCCTCGAGCTCGACCGCCAAAACGTGCCGATCGTCGAGCCGGGGATTGGGACGGTGCACTTTGGAAACACCCCGCTCGTCCGCGGTCTGATTCTCATTCCGCTTCTGCAGTCGATTCTGATCGGAATGGTGCTGATCGCTGGGGCGTACGCGTTACGCACCCGCGGTCGCGCGGATCGCGAGCAGATCTGGGCGGGCATGGCTCGCGAGTCGGCGCACCAGCTGGGTACGCCGCTGTCCAGCATCAGCGGCTGGATCGAGCTCCTCCGCGAGACCGAGCCCGAGGAGACGACGAGCGCGGCGCTCGATCACATGGAGGCCGATCTCGAGCGACTGAAGCGGGTTGCGCACCGGTTCGAGCGCATCGGGCGCCCGCCACGACAGGAGTCGGTCGATCTCGGTCAGCTCGTCGACCGGGTCGCGGCGTACTTTCGCGCCCGGGTTCCGACTCTCGCTCAGCGCGTAACGGTGTCGTCGTCGCACCAGGGCGAGTTGATCGTCCAGGGCGACGAAGTTCTGCTCGAGTGGGCGCTGGAATCGCTGACGAAAAACGCAATCGACGCTCTCGCGGGTCGCGATGGCCGCGTGGACATTTCCGCGGTTTCTCTGCCGGAAGGAAGGGTGCGCGTGCGTGTGGCGGACGACGGTCCCGGAGTTCCGCGCGAGATCCGCCACCAGATCTTCGACCCCGGGTTCTCCACGAAAGAGAAAGGGTGGGGCATCGGCCTTTCACTCGCGCGCCGGATCGTTCGCGACAGTCACGGCGGCGAGCTCCTGCTGGTACCGTCGGAGCGCGGCGCGACCTTCGATATGGTGTTGGGCTAGCGGTTATTTTCCGATGATGTCCGAGCCGTCCACCATCGCCACCGCCGAGCGGACCGAGCCGCTTTCGGGTCTCAACCCCGCGCAGCGCGAAGCAGTCCTCCACTTCGAAGGGCCTTTGCTCGTCCTGGCGGGCGCCGGGTCAGGCAAAACGAGGGTCCTCACCACCCGCATCGCCCGCCTGATCGAGCACCACGGCGTCGATCCCTCGCGGATTCTTGCCGTGACGTTCACCAACAAGGCGGCCGGCGAGATGCGCGAGCGCATCACCCGACTTCTTGGCGAAGAGCCGCGCGGGATGTGGAGCGGAACCTTCCACGCCATCGGAGCCAGGATCCTGCGCAGCTCCGCCCATCACGTTGGCCGCACCTCGAGCTTCACGATCTACGATGAGGACGATAACCTCGGCGTCATCAAGCGGTGCATGGAGCGCGAGGGGATTCCGCAGAAGCAGTGGAGTCCGAAGGTCATCGCTTCGCTCATCTCCGACGCCAAGAACGCGCTCGTGCCCCCCGCCGAATACGAGTCGCTGGCCATGGATCCGGTATCGCGAGCGGCGGCGAAAGTGTACCGCCAGATGGATCCGACCTTGCGCGCCGCGAACGCGGTGAGCTTCGACGACCTGCTCGTGCTGCCGGTGGAAATCTTTCGCAAGGACGAGAAGACCCTCGCGCGGTACCGCGACCGCTTCCAGTTCATCCTCGTCGACGAGTACCAGGATACCAACCGCGCCCAGTTCCAGTTCATCAAGCTGCTGGGAAGCGCGCACGGCAACGTTGCCGTTGTCGGAGACGACGATCAGTCGATCTACGGTTGGCGGGGCGCGGACATCAGGAACATTCTCGACTTCGAGAAGGAGTTTCCATCCTCGAAGGTGGTGCGCCTCGAGGAGAATTATCGCTCCACTCCCGACATCCTGAGCGTCGCTAACGCGGCGATCAGTCAGAACGTCGGCCGGAAGGGCAAGACCTTGCGCGCGACTCGCGAGGCAGGCGAAGCAGTCAGTCTGATGTCGACGCTGGACGAGCGCGACGAGGCCGACTTCGTCATCGAAGAGATCAAGACGCGGCGCAACCAGGAGAATCGCGCCCTCAGCGACTTCGCGGTTCTGTACCGGACGAACGCGCAGAGCCGCGCTCTCGAGGACGCGCTGCGCCGCGACGCGATGCCTTACCGCCTCGTCGGCTCGGTGCGCTTTTACGATCGCCGCGAGATTCGCGACCTGATGGCGTACCTCAAGCTGATCGCGAACCCCGCCGACGAGGAGGCCTTCAGGCGCGCCATTGCCGTTCCCAAGCGCGGCATTGGTGAGACGACTGTCGATCTTCTCGCTACGCGCGCCCGCGAGCTAGGCGTACCCGTATCGGAGATTGCCGCCCGCGAAGATCTCCAGGAATCGCTGCGTCCCGCCGCGCGGAAGGCACTCTCCGACTTCAGTCGGTTGATCGCATCGCTCCGCGAGCGGGCGCGAGACACCAGCGTTGATGTCCTGCTGCAGGAGCTGATTGGAGAGATCAGGTACGTCGAGTATCTGCAGGCCGAAGGACCGGAATCGGCGCGCGATCGCATCGAGAACATCAGCGCTCTGATCGACGGAGCCGCGGAAACCGTGATCGACGACGGCGGAGAAGTCGGGCTCACTCCCCTCGACCATTTTCTCCAGCGAGCAATGCTGGTTGCGAGCGCCGACGCCCTCGACCCTACCGCTGACGCTGTTACCCTCATGACGCTCCACAACGCGAAGGGCCTCGAGTACCCGGTCGTGTTTCTCACGGGACTGGAGGATGGACTGTTTCCCCTCTCTCAGTCGTTCGACGATCCGCCGAAGCTGGAAGAGGAGCGTCGACTTTTTTACGTCGGCATCACGCGCGCGAAGGAGAAGCTGTACCTCTCGCACACCGAGATGCGGCGTCGAAACGGCGAGCTTCTGCCATCCATCAAGTCCAGGTTCCTGCGGGAGATCGCCGGCGCCAACCTCGAGGAGCGGAAAAGCCTGCGTGTCGGCGCGCTTGGCCGTCGCGCCGTTGGCGGCCGCGAAACTTCCTTCAGCGGCGCGTACCCGCCGCGTCGCACCTACGAAGTGCCTTCGTGGCGCCGCGCTGCTCCCATCGCCGAGGCCGAGGCGTCGCAGGACGAGCCGCGCTATGTGAAAGGCGAGCGCGTCAAGCACAAGCTGTTCGGCGAAGGCTCGATCGCCGAGCTCTCCGGCGTCGGACGCGAGGTGAAAGCCGTGATCGATTTCGACGATGACAGCATCGGCAGGAAAACCATCAAGCTTGCGTACACCACTCTCGAGCGCGGACAGGAATAATGGCGGTCACTCGCGACGACGTACTCCACATCGCTGAGCTGGCGCGTCTCGGAATTGACGACGCGCGCGCCGACGCACTGACGGCGGAGCTGAGCAGCATCCTGGCGCACATGGAGGTCCTGTCGCAGGTCGATACGGCGCAGGTGCCCCCGGCTGCCGGCGTCGGGGCCGGCGGGACACCGCTTCGGCCGGACGCGACGATTGCGCCGCTGATGGAGCAGACGCTCGAATCCTTCGCCCCGTCGATGCGCGATGGCTTCTTCATAGTTCCGCGTCTCGCCACCCACGAGGATTCGTCCGAGAGCGGCGCTTGAACGTCGCGGATTACACGCGGCTCGGCGCGGCCGCAATTTCGGGCAAGGTGCGATCAGGCGAGGTCGCACCTTCCGACGTCGTTCGCGCCGCATTCGAGCGGGCTGGAGAAATCGGCGCCGGCCCCGACGCGCTCAACATCTTCCTCCACGCCGACGAAGAGGCCTGCGTAACCGAGACGAAAGAGGTGCAACAGCATCTCGATACCGCCGCCGACGTCGGCATCCTGGCTGGTGTTCCCGTGGCGATCAAGGACAACATCGCTTCGCTCGGCCTGCCTACTACTTGCGCTTCGCGAATCCTTGGGGGCTATGTCAGCCCTTTTGAGGCGACGGCCGTCACCCGGCTCCGCGCCAATGGTGCGATCATCATCGCCAAGACCAACATGGACGAATTCGCGATGGGCTCGTCCACCGAAAACAGCGCCTTCGGACCGACGCGCAATCCTCACGACGTGCGGTGCGTGCCCGGCGGATCATCGGGCGGGTCCGCCGCAGCCGTCGCCGCCGGCATCACGCCGATCGCACTTGGATCGGAGACCGGCGGATCGGTGCGTCAACCGGCGGCCTTTTGCGGCGTCGTGGGAGTCAAGCCGACCTACGGACGAGTCAGCCGCTACGGTCTCGTCGCCTTTGCGTCATCACTCGATCAGATCGGCGTGCTCGGCCGGACGGTCGACGACGCCGCGATTGGGCTGGAGGTAATCGCGGGTTTCGACAAGGCCGATTCCACGAGCTCGGACGCCGACGTGCCGATTTACCGGGTGTCTGCGCTGGGGAAGCCCGCGCCGGAGGCGCGCCATCCCGATACCGAGGCGATGCGCATCGGCCGCAGCCCGGTGCCACTCCCGCCGCCACCTGATTCCACGACTCTCAAGGGCCTCGTCATCGGCAAGCCAAAGGAATATTTCCCGGAGTCACTCGACCCGAGCATCAGAGCCCACTGTGAGCGGGCCCTCGATCGATTTCGATCCATGGGCGCCGTCATCCGCGATGTGTCGCTGCCGCGCTCACCACTCGCGATTCCCGTCTACTACGTCCTCGCTCCCGCCGAGGCGTCGTCGAACCTGGCGAGGTTCGACGGTGTGCGATACGGACTGCGCGTCGATCCGGGCAAGGGCCTGAAGTCGATGTACGAGGCCACTCGATCGCAGGGATTCGGCCCGGAGGTCACCCGGCGCATTCTGCTCGGCACCTACGTGTTGTCGGCGGGATACTACGACGCTTACTACAAAAAGGCGCAGGCGGTGCGAACCCTCATCGCCGACGATTTCCGCGCGGTATTCGCGAGTGGCGTGCACGCGATCTTCACGCCGACCACGCCGACTCCGGCATTTCCAATCGGCGCGATCAGCGACCCGTACGAGATGTATCTCAACGACATCTTCACCGTCACCGCCAATCTCGCCGGCGTCCCTGCCATCTCGGTGCCGATCGGCCGTGTCCGCCGGCTGCCCGTCGGCGGCCAGATCATCGCCGCGCATTTCGACGAGTACACGATGTTCAGGGTCGCTTACGCGCTCGAGGCGTCGCTCGGTGCGGAGGCGCATCAATGACGCGTGATCGCTACGAGATGGTGGTTGGCCTCGAGGTGCACGTTCAGCTCAAGACGCGCAGCAAGGCCTTCTGCGGATGCTCGACCGATTTCGGCGCCGCGCCCAACGCGAATACCTGTCCGGTATGTCTCGCACTGCCGGGCGCGCTCCCGGTCCTCAACGAGCATGCGGTACAGCTCGCCGCCAGAGCGGCGCTCGGACTTGGATGTACCGTCAATCCAATTTCGGTTTTTGCACGCAAGAACTACTTCTATCCGGATCTGCCGAAGGGCTATCAGATCTCACAGTTCGATCAGCCACTGGCCACCGGCGGGTCGATCGCGATCGGGAAAGACGACAAAGGTGACGACGTGCGAATCGGGATCACCCGGCTGCATATGGAGGAAGACGCCGGCAAGTCCATTCACGACCGTTACACCGGCGCGACCGCGATCGATCTGAATCGCGCCGGAGTTCCGCTCATCGAGATCGTCAGCGAGCCCGACATGCGTAGCGCCGGTGAAGCCGGGTCCTATCTGCGCACCCTCAAGCAGATCCTCCAATACCTCGACGTCAGCGACGTGAGCATGGAGGAGGGAAGCCTTCGCGTCGATGCCAATATCAGCGTGCGTCCTCCCGGCCAGTCGAAGCTCGGCGTCAAGACCGAGGTGAAGAACATGAATTCGTTCTCCGCCGTCGAGCGCGCTCTCGAGGCGGAGTACGAGCGTCAATGCGCACTCATCGATTCCGGTGGCGCAGTTCAGCAACAGACGTTGCTCTGGGATGGGGCGCGCGGAACCGTAAGGCCCAGTCGCACCAAGGAAGGAAGTCACGATTATCGCTACTTCCCCGAGCCGGATCTGCGTCCGCTCATTCTGAATCCGGCGTGGATTGACGATGCGAGAAAGAATCTCGCCGAGCTCCCCGACGCGAGGAAGAAAAGAGTCGGCGCAGAGTTCGGGCTTTCGTCAGGCGAGCTGGATCAGCTGATGGCGACTCCAGCCCTGGTCGACTATTACGAGGCGGTCGCGCGGCAGTCGGGCGATGGCAAAGGTGCGTACAACTGGGTGATGGGTGAGGTCTCGGCGTCGTTGCGCGCGTCGGGAGAAGACATCACCGAGTTCCGCGTTCGCCCCGCCGATCTCGCGCAGCTGCTGAATCTCGTGCGCGACGGAACCATCAGCCACACCGCGGCCAAGCGCGTGTTCGCTCTGATGCTCGAGACAGGAAAACCCGCCGCCCAGGTCGCCGCCGACGAACGCCTCGTTCAGGTCGGTGACGAAGGCGCTATCGATGCCTGGGTCGAGGAAGTCCTCCAGGAGCATCCCGAGGAGGCGAAACGGTATCTCGCTGGTGAAAAGAAGCTGCAGGGCGTGCTGGTCGGCTTCGTGATGAAAAAATCAAAGGGGCGCGCCGACCCGAAGCGGGTCAATCAGTTGTTGTCGGCCCGCGCGGGGTAAAGCGGCTCCGGCAGCTGCGCCGCGTAGCGCAGCACCGAGCGCGGCAGTCCGAAATGTTGCTGCGCCTGCTCGAGCACGTGCTCTTCGCCGCCGCGTCGCAGCGCGGCACGCCGGACCTTCTTGGCCTCTCTGAGCGCGACGGTCCCAGCGGGGTCGAGCTTGAACGGTTCCGCACGATCGAGCCGAGTCAGCAGATCGACGATGTAGTCGAACGCACGGCCCATGTAGCTTCCAACCTCGCTCTCGGCGAGATCCCAGCGACTCTTCTCCTCGACGAGGTGGAAGATCCGCTGCCAGGATTCGGTGTCGGCAACGTAGACCATTCCGCGAAATATTCGCCGGTTGGTGGGTGTACTGAAGATCGTCGGACTGAGGATTCGGTCCAGGTGTTCGTCCGAATGGGAGTGGTCGCGCAGAATCAGCTGCTTCGCCGTGCGACTGAACCGCTCGCCGATATGCATGTCGAACCGGCTCTCCCAGTAGCTGTGTCCGAGCGCGGCCGTCGACGATGTTATGGTGAGCTGATGCGGCACGAAGTAGTTGTGCGCGACGGAATCGGCGGCGAGATGTGCGAGATAGCCGAGCCCGAACGCGCGCAGCGGCTCCGACTCGGCGTTGTCGTGGATCTCGAAGCCCACGTTCCACGAGTGACAGTGTCTGCCGGCCGCCGCGTACTTTTTCGCGATGCTGGTGTCAGCGGCGATGGACCCGTAGAGAAAGTCGTACGGGAACGCCGCGAGCAGCTCGGCGACGCCGGACGGCAGCAGCGACAGCGAGCGCAGCATCGCCTCGCCGAGGAAGATGTGGGTGCCCGGCGTCCACGCGTGCGCGACAGCTGGCGCGAGCATCAGCGCCAGCAGCACCGCCAGCGCGACGCGGGAGGCGCTGACGGCGCGCGGCGATGCGCGCACCATGCGAGACAACCTAGATGCCGATGCGCTTACGTTGGCGACGTACCGCTTTGCGCAAATCCGTAAGCTCGTCCTTCACGACGTTGTTGATTGCGTCGCGCGCGGAATCCACATAGTCCCGCACCTGTTCCACCATGTCGTCGACCGGGATGCGATCCACCAGCTCCTCGCCGCGCTCCATCGCCGACTGGAATCCGCGTCTGGCGCGGGGCGCTACCCAGCGAGCGCCTTCCACGGCGCGATCACCGGCCCAGCGCGCGCCTTCGGCCGCGCGGTCGCCAGCCCAACGCGCGCCTTCAATTCCGCGCCCACCCGCCCAGCGCGCGCCACCAAGCCCCGCCATGCCGGCGAGTGCCGCACCTCGGCCCGCGTAGCGAATGAGAGGACCGACCGGGCGTCGTCCCGAAGGTCCACGCCGCAGTAGCAGCGTCACTCCGGCGCCAACCGCCGCGCCGATGAGGGCCGCCGTCAGCAGGTCATATTGCTGCTCACGCTCCTCGTCCAGCTCCATTTCTGGGCCGGACGCGCGGGCGCGGTTTCTCCCCACTGTCGGCTCCGCTTTCGTCGTAGTCCCCATCGTTCCAGTCCTCCTCGTCAAATGCCTGATTGATTCCCGTCCTCACGCCGCGAATCGTGGAGGCCGTCGTCACGAATGCCGACTCCGCCTCTTCCTGCACCACTTCCAGCAACGCGTTCAGCTGGTGAATCCTGTCCTCGGTCGCTGAAGCGGCTTGCTGCAGCCGCTGGTTCACCGCCGCGACGGTCTGGCTCACCTGCTGGATGTCGACCCGGATCGCGGTCGAGATGTAATCCACGTTGTCCGCGATCGCGCTCGCGTGTCGCATCAATGGATTGATGTCTCCGTAAATCTTGTCGAGCATGTCGCTGACTTTCTTGTAGCTCTTGCGGAAATTCCACGCCGCCGGGATCAGAGCAGCCGACAGTATGATGATGGTGATGGTCATGATCCCGCTCGCCGCGCTCGTGATCTTCTCGAAGAGCGCCGGCTCCGCGGCTATCTGCTTGGTGTAGATCGTATCGGGCAATGCGCGCGCAGCCTGCAGAAGCAGAGCGGCGCCGCCGGTGATCCATCCCATCATGCGCGTGAAGTGTGCAAGGGAGAGGCCATTTACCGAAAGACTTTAAGTGACGGTACAAAGAGTGCTCAGTACGATATATTTGCGCAACAGATCTTCACCACCTAGCCTACCCAACATGCCTGCAGTCCAGTTCGTCGTCGAGGGTGGAAAATCCCTCAGCGGCTCAATTCGCCCTTCGGGCAATAAAAACGCGGCGCTGCCGATCGTGGCGGCTGCCCTCATTTCGCCCAACCCCGTCCATCTCGAGAACGTCCCCCGCATCCGCGACATCGAGACCCTCGTCGAGCTGATTCGCTCCGTCGGAGCTTCCATGGAGTGGGTCGGCCAGAACGCGCTGGACGTCCATGCCAAGGACCTGCGTCCCGCCGACCTCAACCCGACGCTCTGCGCCAAGATCCGCGCTTCGATCCTTCTCGCCGCGCCGCTCCTGGCCCGCTGCGGCGAAGTTACTCTCCCGCCTCCCGGCGGCGACGTCATCGGCCGCCGCCGACTCGACACCCACTTTCTTGCTCTCGAGCAGCTCGGCGCGGAGTTCACGCACGGCAAAATGATCGAGATGAAGGTGAAAGGCTTCCGCGGCGCTGACGTGTTCCTTGACGAGCCGAGCGTCACGGCGACCGAGAACGCTCTGGTTGCCGCAGCGGCTGCGACCGGAACGACCATTCTTCGCAACGCGGCGAGCGAGCCCCACGTTCAGGACCTCGCCCAATTCCTGATCACCCTCGGCGCCGAGATCGAGGGCGTAGGCACCAATACCATGACTATCCATGGTGGCCGCCCACTTGGCACCAAGACCGTCACCCACCGGATCGGCCCCGACCACATCGAGGTCGGATCCTTCATCGGGCTGGCCGCGGTGACCCGGTCCGAGCTGCGAATCGAGAACGCGGGCATCGAGCACCTCCGCTCCACCAGAATGGGCTTCGAGCGCCTGGGGATCGAATGCAAGGTGGACGGCCCCGACCTGATCGTGCCCGCCAAGCAGTCGAGGAAAATCCAGACCGACATGGGTGGCCATGTACCGAAGCTCGAGGATCAGCCGTGGCCCGCATTTCCGGCGGATACGATGTCGATCGCGATCGTTACCGCGACGCAGTGCGAAGGTCTGATTCTGATGCACGAGAAGATGTTCGAGTCCCGGATGTTCTTCGTCGACAAGCTGTCGACGATGGGCGCGCGCATCGTCCTCTGTGACCCGCACCGCGCTCTCGTCTATGGGCCCACCCGTCTGCGAGGCGCCTTCCTGGAGTCGCCCGACATTCGCGCCGGCATGGCGATGCTTCTCGCCGCGCTCTGCGCCGAGGGCACCAGCTTCATCAACAACGTCGGCCAGATCGAGCGCGGCTACGAACGCATCGATGAACGCCTGAACGCGCTCGGCGCGTCAATCACCCGGGTGGACGATCGCCGCCACTAGCGTGACCGAGGTGCCGAAGGAGGTTGTCCCAGACTTCGATAGCTGGGGCATCCGCGCCTTCACGACGACCAGAGAGGCCGGCTCATTCGGCCTCGCCAGCACCGAGCCGGTGAACGAAGTGATGGCGCGGTGGACCGCCGTGCAGCGCGAGCTTTCGGACGTGGCGCGGCGCCTGGCGTCGATACGGCAGGTGCATGGCACCCGGATCCTTGTTCACACCGGGGGGTGGGAAGGCTGGCTGCGCGGCGAGGAAGCGGACGGACACATAGCGTCGGAGAGGGGAATCGCGCTCGCCGTCGGTGTCGCCGATTGTGTGCCCGTCTTCATCGCCCATCCGTCGGGTATAGTTGCGCTTCTTCACTCGGGATGGCGCGGCACGGCCGCCCACATCACTACCGAAGCGATTTCCGCGCTCGCCAGATACGGTCTCCCTCCCGACGAGCTCGCCATACACCTCGGCCCCGCCATCTGCGGTCGTTGCTACGAGGTGAGCGCCGAGGTCCGCGAGCAGTTGACCGGTCAGCCGGCAACCAGACCAGGCAACGTGGACCTCCGCTCCCTGATCGCCGAGCACGCGACGGAGATGGGCGTCCAGAAAATCACTGTCAGCTCGTCGTGCACCCGCTGCGACAACGATCGCTTCTTCTCCCACCGTGCCGGCGACCCCGGCCGCCAGATCGCCGTTATCGCCGCTAGAGCTCAGGCGTCGGGATCTCTGCCCGCCTAGTCACCCCTAGTCCCAAAGTTGGCAGTTGGGAGACGTGGACAGCGGGAGCGTTCAGTCTGTCGTGCTTCACATCCATGGGAAACGCGAGGGTACCGCGCGCGTTCATCCGCCGAGATGCCCGCCAGCAGGTTGACTCGACCAACAACGGACTCTACATTGTGGTTGGACGTTGAACCCGGCGGCCAACGGAATGTGGGGATCCCCCCACATTTTTTTGTCCCTGAAAGAAACCTAGAACTTGAATGAACGAAACGCTGGAACGCCTTGTGGCCTCGGAAATTAGGCCGCTAGGACTAGAGCTTTTCGAGTTGAAGGTCGGCGGTGCGAAAAGTCGCCCGATCCTCGACGTTCGAGTTGATCGGGATGACGGTCAGAAGGTCACTGTCGACAATTGCGCGGCTGCCTCGCGCGCGATCGAGAACAGGCTGGATGCGGACGGGTTCGCGGATGGCAATTACGTGCTCGAAGTGTCGTCGCCCGGGGTCGAAAGGCCCCTGCGCAATGCAAGTGATTGGCGGAAGTACGTCGGCCGGACGGCGGTGGTTACCAGCAACGTTCCGGGTGACCCGGCAGGTCGGCGGACCGACGAGGTGGAGATCGCTGGTGTCGAAGGAGATAGTGGGCACGAGATCGTAACTGTACGCAACGAGCGCGGCGATGAGCGGCGCCTTCCGCTCGCCGCGGTCGAAAAGGCCCGGCTGGCGTTTCACTGGAAAAGGTAGGGTTCAAAATGGCGGCTTCGGTAGAAATTCTGACGGCGATCCGCGAGTTGACCAACTCGAAGCAGATCGATCGCGCCGAATTGCACGGGCTTCTCGAGGACGGCATCAACGCCGCCCTCGCCAAGAAGCACGGGCCTACGGTGCAGGCGGAAGTGGATATCGACGAGAACAAGGGCGCCATTCGGATCGTGCTCCTCAAGACCGTCGTCGAAGAAGTCACCGACTCGGCCAGCCAGATTTCACTGGA
>CAMLDY010000001.1 GCA_946478895.1 uncultured Gemmatimonadota bacterium | reverse complement strand
CGCTCGTTCTCACCCGCCAGAAGCTGTCCTTTATCGACCGCGGAAAGTACGCGCCGGCGAATGGACTCGATCACGGCGCCTATATACTCTCCGACGCACCGGGCGGTGCGCCGGAGATCGTGCTGATGTCGAGCGGCTCGGAGGTGGCGCTCGTCCTCGACGCCCAGAAAAAGCTCGAGGCCGACGGCATCCGCGCGCGTGCCGTCAGCATGCCCAGTATGGAACTGTTCGCCAGACAGGATCAGGCGTATCGCGATGGTGTGTTGCCCAAGGGCGTGAAGCGCCTCGCCATGGAGGCCGCGCACCCGATGTCGTGGTACAAGTGGATCGGCGACGACGGTGTCGTCCTCGGCCTGGAACGGTTCGGTGCGTCGGCGCCTGCCGCTCAGATTTTCCAGCATCTCGGCATTACCGTCGACAAATTGGTGCAGACCGCCAAAGAGATGCTGGGAAAGAAATAACCGGCTTGACGGTATGAACGCTCAACTCGCGCGCTAAGCAGAGCATGAACGGAAGCGAGCCGCTGCTCAAGGACATAAGCGTCACCCTAAATCCCGACACTCCCGAGTGGCCGGGCGACACGCCGTTCACCTGCGGCTGGGCGTCGTCAATGGCCGCCGGTGCGAGCGTCAACGTTTCTTCGTTCACATCGAGTCCACACGTCGGGACCCACGCCGACGCTCCGCTCCACGTGCGCGAGGGCTGGTCCGGATCTCACGAGCTGTCGCTCGACGCCTTCTTCGGGCCGGCGATCGTTGTCGACGTCTCCTCGCTCAGCAAGGAGATCGACATCGAGGATCTGGAGAAGATCCAGTCTCTTCCGTTCGTCGAGCGATTGCTGCTTCGCACCGGCCGGTCCATCGCCAGCGGCGCGTTTCCCGAAGATTGGCCCACCCTTTCCGAGAGCTGCGTGCGTACTTTGCTCGGGCGTGGACTTCGCTTGCTCGGTGTCGATGCGCCGTCTGTCGACGCAAGGGAAAGCAAGAATCTCCCCGTTCACAACATGGTGTTTCAGGCCAACGCCGCGATCCTGGAGAATCTGGATCTGCGACGCGTAAGCCCGTCGATGTACGAGCTGATGGCGTTTCCGCTCAAGCTGATGGCGCTCGACGCGGCACCGGTCAGAGCCGTTCTCAGGCAGATTGTCGCGTGATCGCGCGGAGTCTTGCGATGACGCGCGTGCACGGCCGATTCGCTCGTTCGCGAGCGCGCCGGCGATGTTCGTGATTCCTCTTTGAGTCAGATCCCGGCGATGCCCAGACGCACACTGTTCCTCTCGATCGTGTTAGTGTCGCTGGCTTTCATCGTCGGAGCGATTCGACAACAGCAGACCACTCGCAGGCATTCTTCGCGCTCGCACCCGCGGCGCACCACCCGCAAGCCCGCCAGGCCGCCCATCACCACCTTCGCTAAGGATACCGGCGGCAGCGAGTTGATAGTACGCATGCTCGATGTCGGGCAGGGCGATGCGACCTACATCCGCAACGGCACCAGCCGGATAATCATCGACGGCGGCCCAACGGCTGCAACCTTTGGCCGGTATCTGGATTCGTTGTCGCTCAACAACACCACCATCGATGTCGTGATCCTCTCGCACCAGCATCTCGACCACTACGGCGGACTCAGCGAGCTGTTCAGAACCTCGAGGCACATCCGCGTCCGCTACTTCTTCGAGAACAAGGATCCGGCGCCCGCCGTGACCCTCGCCCGATTGCGCGACTCGATCATCTCACGCATCGACCGCGACAGTCTCGTCTATCGCGATACGGACGACCCGTGCGGGAACGGCCAGCCCATTTGCACCATCACCATGAGCGGCGGCGCCCGGTTGCACATCCTGGCTCCGTTTCCCGACGGAGCTGGCGCCAACAATCGCTCGGCCGTGGTCAAGATCATCGGGCCTGATTCCGCATCATTCACGATGTGGCTCGCCGGAGATGCCGAGCACGACGAAATCAGCTGGTTCGAGAGCGCCGGATACCCCGCCAATCCTGGCATGCGGGTCAGCGTCCTCAAGGCCGACCACCACGGCAGCTGCAACGGTGTGACGCCGCGCTATCTCGAGCTGACCCGGCCGCAGTGGGTCGTAGCATCAGTCGGTGCGCGCAACGAATACGGCCACATGCATACTCAGGCCAAATCGATCTACCGCGCCGCTGGAATCCCGTGGTATCGCACCGATCGCAACGGAACCATCACCATCCGCTCTCCCGGGACGGTCGGCGGGGGATTCACCATCACACCCGATCGACGAGGCATCGATCTGCCGGGGGCCTCCGATCGCACCTCGCACCAGGCGGGTTGCGCGCCGACGACGCGCTGACGCGACTAGAGCTGGATATCGCCGCCGCGATCGGTCTTTGATTTCCGCGACACCTGCTTCGCGGATTTATCCAGCGCTTTCTTGCGCGCTTGTGGATCGGTCTCGATTAACAGCGCTGACTTGCCGCTCTCTCTGTCGTGCGTAACCGACAGCACATCGCCCTCCTTCACGCCCTCCGGCAGTATCCATTGCGGGATCGGTGTCACTGTTTTTCCGTCGACTTCGATCGATGCCGAGCCATCCTCGATTACATCGACAATCCATTGGTGCGTGGAATGTTTGTTCATCGTCGTTCTCGCCACGAGAGGAGGTGTCGCGCGAATTGAAGCTTAGCGCATGGCATGTCCTATGCGCCATCGGGCTCCTCTAACCAGCACGACTCGCACCACTAATCGCACGAGAAACTCTATGCAAAGCGACTCGGGTCACACGACCTCGGTCTGGATGGATACGACGGATGTCCCGCAGTTCCAGCAGCTTAGCCAGGATCTGCGCGTCAATGTCTGCATTGTAGGAGCCGGGATTGCCGGCATGACCACCGCATACCTCCTCGCACGCGCCGGCCGCGCAGTCGTGGTGATCGACGACGGACCCATTGGTGGCGGTGAGACCAGCCGCACCACCGCGCACCTCACCGCCGCTCTCGACGACCGCTACTATGAGATCGAGAAGATGCACGGCGAGGAGGGTGCGCGCATCGCCGCCGAGTCGCACATGTCGGCGATTCATCGCGTCGAAACCATCGCATCGATGGAAGACATCGAGTGCGACTTCCAGCGCGTCGAAGGTTACCTCTTCCTCGGCGGCAGCCAGACGCGCAAGGATCTGGAGCGCGAGCTCGAGGCAACCCACCGCGCCGGAATCACCGACACCCAGCTGGTCGATCGAATTCCATTCAGCTTCTGGGACAGCGGACCCGCGCTTCGCTTTCCGCGGCAGGCGACCTTCCATCCACTGAAGTATCTAAAGGGACTGACCCGCGCGGTCCTGCGCGATGGCGGCAAGATCTACACTGGAGTCCACGCCGAAAAAATCGTCGACGGGGTTCCGGCGAAAGTCACCACATCCGCGGGCCACGTCATCAGCGCCGACAACGTCATCGTTTGCACCAACACCCCCGTCAACGACTGGCTCATCATTCACAGCAAGCAGGCCGCGTATCGCACCTATGTCATCGGTGCGCGGATTCCAAAGGGTTCGGTCCCCAACGGACTCTACTGGGACACTCCGGATCCCTACCACTACATCCGCATCCAGCCCGGCGAAGACAAGTCGGGCCGTGAGCTCGACTACGACGTGCTGATCATCGGCGGCGAAGATCACAAGACCGGTCAGGCGGAGGACACCGACGAGCGATTCGTCCGCCTCGAGCAGTGGGCGCGCGAACGCTTTCCGATGATCGAGCGAATCGACTACCGCTGGTCCGGCCAGGTGATGGAGCCCGTTGACTACATGGCGTACATCGGCAAGAACCCCGGCGGCGATGAGCACATCTGGGTCGCCACCGGCGACTCCGGCAACGGCATGACCCATGGCACCATCGCTGGAATCATTCTCAACGAGCTGGTCCAGGGCCGTAAGCACCAGTGGGCGCGCCTCTATGACCCTTCACGCGTTCGCCTGCGCGCCGCACCCGAGTACGTCAGGGAAAACGTGAACGTCGCCGAGCAGTTCAAGGACTATTTCACCGGCGGTGAAGCTTCGGCAATCGATGCCATCAAGCCGGGCGAAGGCGCGGTGATCGGCCGCGGCCGCGGAAAAATTGCCGTTTACCGCGATGAGAACGGCGGGGTGCACCAGCGATCGGCGGTATGCACGCATCTCTACTGCATCGTGCACTGGAATCACACCGAGAAAACCTGGGATTGCCCGTGTCACGGCTCACGCTTCGATCCGTACGGTCAGGTCGTCAACGGGCCCGCTATCTCCGAGCTTTCTCCTGTTTTTCCAGCGTCGAAGAAGGAGCGGAACGGAGCGAAGCAGTAACGAGATGGCGCTTGCCATCATCAACCAGGTCGATCGCGCCGTTTCCTGATTGCCCATCTACCGTCAGCTCCACCGCTCCGCACTGCAGCCCATCCGGATTCTCGACCGTTATCTCGTAGGTCGACGATCTGAATCGGTACTCGATGGTGAACTGCTTCCATTGCGACGGAATGCACGGCTCGATCAACAGCTGCTCCCCGCGTTGCCGGAAGCCGAGGATGCCTTCGAGCGCAACACGATACATCCAGCTCGCCGACCCCGTGTACCACGTCCAGCCGCCACGCCCGAGATGGCCCTTCGCGGTGTACACGTCGGCCGCGACGACGTACGGCTCTACCTTATAGACATCCACCGCTTCAGCGCTCTGCGCATGCGTAATCGGGTTCAGCATCTGGAACAGCTCGAAGGCGCGGTCGCCATCGCCCTGCAGCGCGGTGGCCAGTACCGCCCACAACGCTGCATGGGTGTACTGCGCGCCATTTTCTCTGACGCCTGGCAGGTAGCCCTGGATGTAGCCGGGATCGTGCGTCGTTTTGTCGAACGGCGGCGTCAACAACATGATCAGGCGCGCATCCTCGCGCACCAGATACTTGTTGAGTGACTGCATCGCCGTCCGCGTGCGATCAGGACGGCCGGCCCCCGAGATCACGCTCCAGCTCTGCGCAATCGAATCGATCTTGCATTCGTCACTCGTGCGCGATCCCAGTGGCGATCCATCGTCGAAGTAGGCGCGGCGATACCATTCACCATCCCACGCCGATCGCTCGACCGCTTCAGCGTAGCCATCCGCCTTCGCCAGCAGCTCGTCCCGCACCTGATTGTCGCCGCGTTTTTCCGCGTGCTGTGCAAACTTCCGCAGAGTGGCGACGAGGAACCACGCCAGCCAGACGCTCTCTCCCTTGCCCTCGATTCCGACCCTGTTCATGCCGTCGTTCCAGTCGCCGCTGCCGATCAGCGGCAGACCGTGCACTCCGGTCGTGCACGCCCTTCGGAGCGCGCGCACACAGTGATCGTAGACCGAGCCGACCTGATCCGACAGTTTCGGCTCATCATAGATCTCGTGCTCGTCGGGAGTGAGCTGCCGCATCGTGAGATACGGCACTTCCACGTCGAGCACGCCCGCGTCGCACGACACGTTCACATAGTGATCGACCACATAGGGCAGCCACACCAGATCGTCGGAGAATTTGGTTCGTACCCCACGCCCGGTCTGGGGATGCCACCAGTGCTGGACGTCTCCCTCCACGAACTGCCGGCCCGTCGCCCGCACGATATGATCACGCGCGACCTCGGCATCCGCGTAGACGAATGCCATTACATCCTGCAGCTGATCCCGGAACCCGAATGCGCCGCTCGACTGGTACAGCGCCGACCGCGCCCACATCCGGCACGACAGTGCCTGGTATAGCGACCAGCGGTTCGTCATCAGATCGAACGTCGGCTCCGGAGTCTTTACCTTGATCCTCGACAGCCTCTCTTCCCAGGCCCGGACATTCGCGTCCACCGAGCGCTTCGCATCCTCGGCCGTACGGTGCCGCGCGATCAACGCCCGTACTTCATCTTCACTGTTCGCCGCGCCCAGTAGCATCACCACGTCGCGAGTTTCTCCAGGCTCGAGCGTCACGGACACCTGCAGCGCGCAGCACGGGTCGATCGTCGCGCCGATTGACCCCGACAATCCAGCGCGCTCCAGCGCCGCGGGGCTCGAGATCGTTCCGTTCCTGCCGAGGAATTCGCGGCGATCCGCGGTGTAGTACGCAACCCGCTCGCTCACCGAAGCGAATGCGATCGTCTCGGCGAACTGGGCGTCGAAATAGTTGCGCGCGAACATCGATTGGGTCGGCTCATCGAAGCTGGTGCGAATCTGATACTGGGTGAGCTCTCGGGTTACGCCGAGCACCCACTCCAGATACCACGTCAGCGTCAGCTTTCTCCGCGTCGAGCCTTCGTTCTTCAGCGTCAGCACGCTGATCTTGATCGGATCGGTCTGATCGACGCCCAGGCGGAGCGAGCTGGCGACTCCCTTGTGGGTGTGATCGAACACCGTGTAGCCGGAGCCGTGACGCACCCTGTACGGCGTCGGCTCACGAATCGGACACGGTGTCGCCGTCCACAGATCGCCGTTGCCATCATCGCGCAGAAAGACGCAGTCGCTCGACGGATCTCGCACCGGATCGTTGTGCCACGGAGTCAGGCGGTAGAAGAAACTGTTCGCCGCCCACGTCATCCCGCTGCCGCCTTCGCTGACGATGAAACCGCCCGCTGGATTGCCGACAACGTTCACCCACGGCGCCGGCGGCAGATCGCTGCCCGTCAGATGAATCTCGTACTCACCGGCAGCGTTGAACCCGCCGAGACCGTTGAAGGATGTGAGACCCGTCCCCTGATCCGCCGTCGTCGCGTGGATGGGAACTGTCCCCAGTGGAACGATGTCGCGGTTGAGTATCTCGAGCTTGGGCGGATACCTGTCCTCGACCCCCGGAAACTCGAGGAAATTTCCGAGCCCGAGCCCGTCACAGTTCACCTGCACGCGCGCCATCGCCTTGAGCAGAGTGATGTCTTCTGGCTTCAGCAGGTCGGCGCGGCGGATGAAGACGCCGCCAGGCCGGTCGAGCAGACCCGCCTCGCTCGACGCCATCGTCGTCGCCAGCAGTTCGTCGCTCAGCTCCTGCATGTAAGTCGCCGGGTGCACGTTGAGAATCACCAGGTCGCAGGTGATCCCCTTGAGCCGCCAGTAGTGGTGCGTTCTCAGCAGTTGGCGCACGCTTGGCATGCCGATCGAGCTCTCCACGGTCGCCAGTAGAATCGGCCAATCTCCGGAGATGCCCAGCGACCACAGCGCCTGCTGACCAAGTCGGTTGTCCTCGACGGCGCTTTGCGCGGGACGGAATCCCGGGTGCGGAAACATCAAATGACCGGCCAAGTCCTGGTATAGCGCCGCATCCGCCGGCGCGATTCCCAGATCCCGCAGCTCCGCCTGCGCCTGCGCCCACGAAAGATCCAGCGCGCGCCGCGCGCTGTACGGATCGTGGTAGAGATCCGCCAGCTGGATCGCCCGCTCCTTCTGCTCCGTGACGAACGTCGTGAACGCGACGTGCGCCGAGCCGCCGGGCGGAATCCGGATTTTCACCCGCAGCGAAAAGATCGGATCGAGCACCGCGCCGACTGTGCCCGAGAGCTCGGCGCCTTCATCCAGCGCTTCCGCGTTGCGCACTGACCTGCCGCGCCCCACGAACTTCGCGCGATCCGTCTCACACGTAACCTTGCCAACGACTTCCGGTCCGCACGCAACTACGTGCGCGCACCAGATCGCGGCCTCGGTTGCCGATCGCGGCCGGCGCGTCGCCAGCAGCGCCGACTTGCCCTCGAGAAACTCGGTCTGGACGAACAGGTTCTGAAACGCGGGATGCGCGCGGTCCGCTTCGGGCGGCGCTAGCACGACTTCGGAATAACTGGTGAGCTCGATGTCGCGCGGCTGCAGCGACCGGTTGGTCAGGATGATGCGCCGCACTTCGGCAGCGTCGTCGGATGCGACCGCGATCTCGGTGACGGTGTCGATGTCGCCGTCGCGCCTGATGAAAGTGATGCGGTCGCTCGCAAACAACACCCGATACCATTGCGGCTCCGTGCCCGATGGCTGGTGCGCCGTCGACCACACGTGACCTGTGCTCAGATCCTTTACGTAACACCACTGGCCGTAGTTGTCGCGCGTGCTGTCGTGCCGCCAGCGCGTCACCGCCAGATTCCCGTACCGGCTGAAGCCGCCACCGGCGTTGGTGATCAGTGTCGTGTACGGAACGTTGCCGAGGATGCCGACCACCGGCTGCGGAGTGTGCGGCGTCTCGATCTCGCGAACCGCCGGTTTCTCCATCTCGCTCGGCACCCGCGCGGCGTCGTCGCCCTGCACATCCTGAGTCGTCAGTCGCCGCGGTACGCGCTCCTGCAGAACCAGCTCCGCTGATCTCACCAGCGGATCGAGGTGGAATCGCCGCGGCCAGATCTGACGGTTGAGAGCGTTGTTGAGAGCGACGATGCTCATCCCGATGTGGTGGGCCATGAAGGTGCACACCACCGTCTTCCGCTGGCCGGGAGCCGGCCGCGTGTAGTCCAGTGCGTCGCGGAATCCATACGGACCGAGCGCGCCTTCAGCCTCGAGCGCCGTCAGGTTCTTGAGCGCCTGTTTTGGCTCGACCAGCATCGCCAGGATCGTCGCGTACGGCGCGACCACCAGCTCCTTACTCAGCCCGCGCTTCAGCGCGAGGTCCGGAACACCGAAGCCGCGATACTGATAGGTGTGCGAGCGGTCGCGCACCGCGTACGCCGATTCGGAGATGCCCCACGGAACCCCACGCTCGGCGCCATACGCGATCTGCCGGCGCACACAGCCTTTGTGCGTCTGATCCAGCAGCGTAAATGGAAAGGTCTGCATCACCAGCGCCGGCATCAGATACTCGAACATGCTGCCGCTCCACGACAGCAGCGTTCGGGTCCCCGCGGTCGTCGTCAGCGACCTGCCCAGCCTGAACCAGTGATCGACCGATACGTCATCCTTCGCGATCGCCATGAACGACGCCAGCCGCGACTCCGACGCGAGCAGATCGTAGTACGAGTTGTCCACCGCGTTGCTGCCGATGTGATACCCGATCGTGAACAGCTTGCGCTTGCTGTCGAACAGGAAGCGGAAATCCATCTCCACCGCATACGCGTGCGCACGCTCGGCAATCGCATGCAGGCGCTTTGCGTCCTCTGCCGAGCAAGCCTTGTCCTTCATTATCTCGTAGCACGCCTGCTTCAGTGCGATCAGGTGGCCGGCCAGGTTGCCGCTGTCCACCGTCGAGATGTAGCCCGGCTCCAGTACCCTCAGCTCGTTGAGGTCGTACCAGTTGAAGAAATGGCCATGGAACCGCCGCATCCGCTCGAGCGAGCGGAAGACCCTCTCCAGGCGCTCGATCATCTCGCTGCGGTCGATGAAGCCGAGATCCATCGCGCTGACGATCGTCAACAGCTGCAATCCGATGTTGGTCGGCGATGTGCGCAGCGCAAGCACCGGTTCCGGATCTTCCTGGAAGTTGTCCGGCGCCAGCCAGTGCGTTTCTTCAGTGACGAATTTCTCGAAGTACGTCCAGTGCAGGCGCGCGTAGCGGATCGCGGCCTCGCGCTCCGATTCAGTCAGATGGATCTCGCCAAGGATGGCCGGCCGGCTGAGCGCGAGCGCGATGCTGGGGCTGGCAAGCCACGCCAGCACCAGCGGCAGTGTACCCATTATGAAGATGAATCGCTCGTCCGGACTCGAGCCGCGGCCGACCGTTACGTGCAGGCCGATCACCACGGCGAGCACGAGACACAGTAACGTGACCGGCCACATCCTGCGCCACGTCTCCCGCTGTGACCCGACGCCGAGCGTTCGTTCCACCTGCGAAGCAGTTTGCCATTCCAGCAGATTGCGGTGGCTGATGAATAGCCTGTACAGTGTACGCAGAATGGCATCGGCCGACACCACCGCCTGGTGCGGCAGGAAGACGAGCGCCAGCGTGAGCTGCTGCGCATTCGTTATCGCGTCACGACCAACCGCCAGGTAATACGCCAGCCATGACTGGTCTCGCGGCGGCCGCAACAGCGAGATGGTCAGCGAGAACAGCCACGGAAATGCGATCGCCACCAGTAGCACCGCCGTCCACTGAATGACGGACCCCGAGACGAGAAACCATCCCGCGATCAGCAGCGCCACCTGGAAAATCTCGACCAGACTGCGGCGCAGGTTGTCGAAGATCTTCCAGCGCGAGATTGCCGAAAGACGGTTGGGCATCGGGCCGTCGGGGCCCGGCACCGTGCCCTTCAGCCAGCCGAGCAGCTGCCAGTCACCCCGAATCCAGCGGTGCTTCCGGCGGGTGTAGGTCAGATATCGGGCCGGATAGTCGTCGTACACCTCGATGTCGGTCGCGAGTCCGGCGCGAACCCAGTTGCCCTCGATCAGATCGTGGCTGAGGAGTGTGTTCTCGGGGAATCGGCCGTGAGTCGCTTCCTCGAATGCGTCGACATCGTAGATGCCTTTGCCGGTGAAACTTCCTTCGCCGTAAAGATCCTGGTACACATCGGACACCGCGGTCGTATACGGATCGACGCCCGGATGGCCGGAATGGATCGACGCGAAATAGGACTTGTGCGCGCTCGTGAGCGACACACCGACCCGCGGCTGAATTATTCCGTAACCCTCCGTCACGCGGCCGATGTGCTCGTCGTACTGGGCACGGTTCAGGGGATGCGCAATCGTCCCTACCAGCAGCTGGGCGGCATCGCGCGGCAGAACCGTGTCCGAGTCGAGCGTTATGACGTAGCGAACGAACCTGAGCCGGCTGGTATCTCCGATGATGGTCGAGAACGCGTCCTGCGCTCCGCCACGCAGGAATTTGTTGAACTGCGCCAGCTTGCCCCGCTTGCGCTCCCAGCCCATCCACACGTTCTGCTTGGGGTTCCACAGCCGCGGCCGATGAAAGAGAAAGAACACATCTTCGCCGGCATTGTTGTATTTGGCGTTGAGCGCCTTCACTCCCGCCGTGGCGGCGGCGAGGATTTCCTCGTCGCCTTCGCGGTACTCCGTCTTCGCGTCGGTATAGTCGCTGAGTATTGCGAACTGCAGGTTCGGATCACGGTTCGCGAGGTACTGCACCTCGATGTGCTCGAGCGCTTCCTCGACGCCGTGCACGCTGCCCAGAAGTGTCGGCACGACGACCGCCGTCATGTACTGCTCCGGGATCCCGTCGTCGCGGAGCTCGAGCTTGGACATCAGCCGCGGCGGTAACAGCAGCGTGATCAGCTGGTTGATCGTGCTGGTGCCGATCTCGCTCGCCGGAATGAGCGCCAGCAGCGTGAGCACGATCTGCGTGGACAGCGATGCTCCCCCGCCCCGAAGCACGCCGAGCAGCACCGCCAGCGCGAGCGCCGTGAACACGGTGATGCCGCCGAAGTAGAGCGTATTCGGATGCCGCTGCGTCCACCGGTAGATCCATTCGCCGGGCGGCGGGGTGTAGCCGACTTTTTCCTCGAGGACGCGCCGGCCCTTGTCGACGAGAAAGAAGCCCACGTGCGCGTGTCGCGCATCCTTGGGATCGGCCAGGCGCGCCAGCGCCAGCACTTCACCGGCAATCTCTTCCTCCGGCCGCTTCACCCGCTTCGCGATGTTCTCGACTATGTGCCGGTAGTGGTCGCGCGTCCCGAACGTCATCGCCGCGTAGAACCCGCTCGGATCCCGACGCAGCAGTTTCTCGGTCGCGCTCTGTGATTCGACGAAGTCTTTCCAGTCCAGGCGCGAGATGGTACGCAGACTCGTGATGCTGTTCGCAACCGTGACCTGGGTCAGCGCCACCCTGCGGTTCGACCGCGTCGCCGCTTCTTCCGCGCTCGGCCCATCTTCACCGATCCATTGCTCCAGCCAGATCAGCGGCGTGAAGTTCGTCTGATACGACCGAACCTGCTGGAGAAAACGCGCAACCCAGGTTGGCGTGAATGGAGGATGGTCGTCGACGAACGCCGCCAGCGCCTTCGCCAGCGCCTGTGGTGATTCCTCACTCGCCTCACGCAGCGCGGCGGCCGCACGGTCGGCCGACTCCACCTCCTGCAGACGCGCTGCTACCCGCAGCGCCATCCGCCGAATGTTCTCCACGAGGCCGAGCCGCAGCATCGTCGGGATCGCCCACAGCTCGCCCATGCGCAGCGGTGTGACCGTCTGATACTCGCTCACGAAGAGCGTGATGTTGTCTAGATCGAGGTGGCCTTCGGTGTGCGCGATCAGCTCGATCGCGACTTCGTACGCGCGCGGGAATCCGGCCAGCGCGCCCGTCGCCAGCTTCGGCAGCTCCTCGTAGTAGCCCTTCGGGAGACTGGTGCGAATCTCCCGAATGTGCTCCTGCACGATGTAGAAGTTGTCGAGCAGCCAGTCGCCGGCCGGACTGATGTCGAGGCCGCGCTCGGCTCCGTTATTCAGCTGATGATAGACACGGTCGAGCACCGACCGCGTGTCTTCGAGCCGCAGCAGAAGCGGGCCCGAGCCACGCTGTTTCTGCGCCGGCAACAGATGGTGGCCGCGCGCGACTGCCCGCGCGCGCTCGCCAAGCCTTTCCAGCCCGAGCACTTCACCGCGGATCGGACCTACGAGCTCTTCACCAGCGCCGTTGCGTGAACGCCGGAATAAGCGACTAAGAATTGTTGGTGGAGCCTTGGGCGGGATTGCTGTTGCCACGTCACTTACTCAACGCCAAAGATGTGCCGCTCTCAGGTGGGGCACGCCTCGCAAGATATCCCGTTTCTACTCCGCGTAATAAGCCTTGATGCAAAGCGTCACAAGGATTTGCCGGATCCGCTCCGACTGATCGGGCGAGGACGGACGAGTCGATTCCGCGAGCGAATTCCACATCTGCTTGAACCTCACGAGCAGCTCCTCCGGGCTGACTCCGTTCGCCTGCGCTTCGCGCGCGAGCTTCCTCAGCGAGTCGGTGACTTCCGGCGTCGGAGCATCCGGATGTCTAAGCTGCTCGACGAGCGCGCTCCGCAGCTCCTGCATGGTGCTTTCCGAGAGTGGGCTCACTTGCGCTCGTGCAATAGTTCCGGTCACCCTTCACCAGGACGGCAGGGTGGGACATTTGTTCCTAAATATCTAAACGTGGTCAGCCGCGCGCTAGCGGCCTTAAGGCCCGCAAGTTGCCCGTTGCGTGCCTCCACACTCGCGGTCGGTGGCGTTGCGCAATGTGCTGATTCTCGCGCGCGATGAGGTCGTCGCTGCGCTGTTGGGTTTGATGGTGGAGCTGCGCGGGTTCAATCCCAGATTCCTTGGCAGCGGAGAAAGTGCCGCGGGGGAGCTTTCCCGCGATCGCTACCACGCCGTCATCATCGACTGCGATCATCCGGGGTGCACGGACCAGCTCATCACCGCGATCCGAACCGCGGCCGCTCAGCCGGTTTTGTTCAGCCCGCTCCGCTTTCAGCCCGAGCTCGATGACCTGGCGCGGCGCTATCGCGCCAAATCGTTCACCCTTCCCACCGATCCCGAAACGTTCGCCAAGGCGCTGACGGTCTGATCACCGATCGCTTCCCTTCGAGCTCGACTTCCCCTTTTTCTGGTGCCCGATCCGAGCCTTGTTCTCCTCGGACTCCTTCAGGTGTCGCTTGTCAATTTCGCGCAAATGCTCGTCTTCGGCGGCCAGTTTCTGATCCGTCGCCAGCGCTTCTTTCTGATGCTCCCAGTTCGTCTTCATTACATCCTCGGCGTCATTTGAGCGTTGGATGTACAGGAAACATGCCGCTCACCGCACTGAACAAACTCAGCGGATGCGAATGCCTCCCATTAGACGAACGAGCGTGGCGTCGGAGGGCACCGAATAGACCTGGGCGCCGAGATCGAGGATTTGTTTCACGATCGCGGTGACGCCGCCAAAGACAGCCGCCCGCACTGCAGGCTCCCGAAGCACGACCTCCGTCTGATCGACAACGCCATTGCCATCCGTGAAGCCGACCTGGAAATGCGGATCGATTCGATTTGCCCCCGCGCCGGCATAGAACGAAAGACCGTTCCTCGCTGGAGTGAAACCCGCCGCAACCTCACCGCCCAGCATGTCGGGATGGAAAGTGTCCTGTGACGGAACCGTTCCATAGCATGGACTCGATGACGACGTCGTTTGCAGCTGTGACCGCGGGCATGTGATTGCTCCCTTCACATTGCCGAACGTTCCATGCAGGCGAAACATGATCGTTGTGCCGTTCGCCAGTGGGCCCATGTCGTAGTGATGCGCATGAGCGACCGCAAAGCTGAAAAGATTGGGAGTAGCACGCGCAATCGTGACGGGAGGCAGGTAGGCCGCCTCGAGCTGGAATCCGAACGGTCCGCCGACGGTAATCCGCGGGCGGCCGAACACCGGCGAGAGTGAAGTATGCTCGCTCTTCTGAGTAAAACAGGCGCCGGTCTGCTCGATCGCTTTGTCGGGCTTCGGGATGTACTCACCCTCGGCCCCAATTCTGATGCTCGCGGTTGGCATTTCCTCGGGAGCGGTCGCCATCGAGAACACGATCGGCGCCGTATAGAACGCGAGGAGCTTGCCCTCGTTGCTGCTCTTATCGACCCTGCACTGCGCGTTCGAGACTCCAGACACGCAGAGAACCATTATTCCGACCCACAGACCTCGTCGCATTGCTACTCCTGTTCGTGAAAACAACAATGGTGACCCAAAACTAAGACGGATTCTTGACGCTGCGATGATTTCGCGGCGGGCGCCGGAATCAAACGCGCCAACGTATTGACTCAACAGGTGAACTCCATTGCCGTACGTTCCGCGTGGCTGTGTCACGGGTGAATCCGGCGCGGAACCGGGCGCGAGTCCGATCTACCGCATCCAATGAGGCGATTCCTTTTCGCCTCAGCTTGCGCAGGCTTTAGTAGCCATCGCGCGCGAAGCCTGCGCCGTTCCGCCTCCCATCGGGAAGCCAATACGTCGAGTCGCGACCATCGTCTCCGGCGGTGAGGTAAATGAATGTCGCAGGGGCGCCGTCCCCAGGCGCCGTCGCCGCATCCTCACCCATGAACGGCTGCCAGTCGTCCTCATGCGCAACTATATATATGTGCGTGGAGGCTGTGTTCGATTGTTGTCGAACCACTTGCCGGGCGACACCCGCTGCCCGATGCGACCCGGCCGTAGCCCCAATTGAGAGGACCGCGAGAGTTGCAGCCATCCATCCGGCCAATTGCTCCATAAGTCACTCTAACACCCGGGAACCAAAGAAAAACGCAGGGCTCAATCGGAGCCCTGCGTTAGTTTCTTATTTACCGCTACCTCAGCTGACCTTAACAGCTTCGACTTCGATGTTGATCTTGATGTCGTTGCCGACCGTCAGTCCGCCGCCCTCGAGCAGCACGTTCCACGTCAGGCCGAACTCGCGGCGGTCGATCTTGCCCTGCGCACTGAACCCGGCGCGCTCCCCGCCCCATGGATCCTTCGTCCGACCCTCGAACTGAACATCCAGGGTCACCTCTCTCGTCACGTCGCGAATGGTCAGATCGCCGATCAGCTTGAATGCCTCACGCTTGCCCTCGATTCGCGTACTCCGAAAACGAATCTCCGGATACTTCTCGACATCAAGGAAGTCGCCCGAACGAAGATGCTGATCCCTCTGCTCGGTCCTGGTATCGATCGACGCCGCCTTGAGCACCGCCTCGACCGACGACTTCGTCGGATCCTTCTCGTCGACGAAAATGGTCCCCTCCACATCCGTAATTCTCCCCTTCACCGTCGTGATCATGAGATGCTTCGCCGAGAACTCGACGAGCGTATGCGACGGATCGAGCTTCCATTCCGTTCTGGTTCCCGCCACCGGGGCCGTTTCAACTGCTGGGGTCATCTCTACTCTCCATTTGTGCCTGGAAGCAGGGTTAGCCCCGCCTAGGCTGCGTTAAAAAACACTAGACTTACTGTGAGTATGCTAGTATACTTTAGTAAGTTTATTGTGTCAAGCACTTATTCCCGTAACTTCGTAGTCATGGCAGACCTACCCGTACCCGTCCTTCCAACCCAACAGGTTTGCTCGCGGTTCCACCGCGCCATCGAGCTCATCGGCAGCCGATGGACCGGAGCCATTCTCCAGACCTTGCTGCAAGGACGGACCCGTTACGCGGTAATCAAGTCGGCGATTCCCGACATCACTGATCGCATGCTTTCCGAGCGCCTCCGCTCCCTCGAGGGCGAAGAGCTCGTAGCGCGACACGTCGTGCCCGAGAGTCCCGTGCGGGTCGAGTACGAGCTCACCGAGAAAGGTCGCGAGCTACAGGCCGCGCTCCGCGAGATCGGCAGTTGGGCCGAACGATGGATTCCCCTGGAAAATGAGAGCGCGACCCGCGACCCAGAGAAGATTCCGCCGCGACAAGCTTCCCGCAAAGCCAGAAGCGCGTAACACAAGCGAGGACGCTGAATAGATTTCAGCGTCCTTTTTCGTTCGGCCTCTCCCACACCCGATTGTCCATGACCCGTCCCGAGCTCGCGCGAATCACTGTGCGCCTTGCTCTCGTCGCTGCTGCGCTGCTCACTCCTACCGAATACGCAGAAGCGCAAACGAGCAGCGTCCTCTCCGGCACCGTCACCGAGGTGACCACCGGGCAACCTCTGTCCGGCGTCCGCGTTGCAATCAGCGGATCTTCACGCGCAGCAGTCACCAACGACCGGGGTGAATACCGGCTCGAGGGCCTCCCCGCCGGAGACTACGTCCTCACCGCCGCGAGGCTCGGCTCCGAGCCGGTTACTCGCGTCATTCACATCGCCGACGAAGCCTCGGCGACCGTGAATCTCGCCCTCGCACCTGGATCGACGCTGCTGCCCGACGTCGTGGTCAGTGCCAGCAGAATTCCACAGTCACCGCGGCAGGTTGCAGCGACCGTCAACGTCATGTCGCACGAGCAGGTCCGGTCCAACCCGGCGCGCGTGACCGACGATTTGCTCCGCGAAATGCCTGGCATCGAGCTCCCCCGCACCTCGAGTACTGCGTCCGGTCCGGAAGAGATCGTCTCCATCCGCGGTGCGGATGAGGGCCGCACCCTCGTGCTCCTCGACAACGTTCCGCTCAATGATCCGTGGGGCGAATGGATCCAATGGAATCGCGCTCCGCGTTTCCAGCTCGATCGCGCTGAAGTCCTCGAGGGCGGTGGCTCGAGCCTCTATGGCAACTACGCCATGGGCGGCGTCATCTCGCTCTTCACCCAGCCGATCTTCAACCGCGGTTACAGCGTCATGGCCAGCGGTGGCAGCCGAAACTCCGCCGACGTCTCGCTCTACGGAACCGATGTCCACGGACCGCTCGGCTATTCACTCGGCGGGGACTACGGAACCGGTGGCGGCTACACTTTGCTGCGACCCGATCAGCGCGGCTCGATTGATCAGGCCAGCACCGTAACCCGTCGCAATATCAACGGCCGCGCCGAATATTCGATTGGCAAACTCGGCAGCATCTTCGCCAGCGGAAACTACTTCGACGACGATCGCAGTCTCGGAACCCCACTCACTGAGCCCAATCGACGCCATATCGTCAGCGGAATTCTCGGCGGAAATTTCGACGCGCCGTTCGGCGGCGCCGTCGAAGCGCGCTTCTTCGGCCAGCACCAGAACTACGAGAGTCACTCATCGGTCGTCAATGCGACGCGGACTTCCGAACGACCCAACGTCGCGCAGCACATTCCGAGTCACGACTTCGGCGGCTCACTCCAGTGGTCGCGGGGCCTCGGGATGCTGTCACTTCTCTCTGTGGGCGGTGATTTTCGTCGGATGGTTGGTGAGCTCAACGAAGACGTGTACGACGCTACGGGAACGGTCGCTGGTACCCGTCATTCGGGTGGTTCGCAGGTCGTCGGCGGAGCCTTCGTGCAGACGGTCTTCGCACCACTCGAGCCCCTTCGCATTGAAGCCAGCGCGCGCTACGACAGCTGGCGTAGCTACGACGGCTCCCGCGTCGACAACACCGCCGTACCACCCACTTCAACTACATATCCCGCGAAAAGAAATTCGGCCTTCGCGCCCAGAGTTGGTATTCGCTATCAGCTCCTGAATTCCCTCGCCGTTCGTGGGTCGTTCTACAAGGCATTCCGTGCCCCGACGTTGTCGGAAGAGTACCGTACTTTCTTCGCTGGCCCGAACACCTTCATGGGAAATCCGGCGCTTACGCCGGAGTATCTGACCGGCTACGACGTGGGGTTCGACTGGAATCCCGCACCCGAGGTCGAGTTTCGCGCTACCGGCTTCTGGAACAAGTACAAGGACCTCGACGACTTCACGTTTCTCCAACCCGGCCCGACTCCGGGCAGTGTCATTCTTCAACGCCAGAATGTCGGTGCCGCCCGTAGTCGCGGCGCCGAAGGTGAGCTGGCAATTCGGCCAATCGAAGAGGTGACTCTCGCCCTCAGCTACAACTATGACCTCGCGCGCGTCGTCGCCACGAAGGCGTTCGTTAATCGGGTCCCCCTCCAGCGAGGAGCCGCTCGTCTCACTTACGCATCGCCACGCATCGCCACGATCAACGGAATTTTCCGGTACGAGGGACCCAATCACGCGCTTGGCGGAGCCAGACTTGCGCCGTACGGGATATTCGATCTCGATGCACGCCGCGAGATCCGCCGCGGAGCCGAGATCTTTGCCGCCGCCGAAAACCTTTTCGACCGTCAATACACGGTCAACTTTCAGGGCGTTCTCGAATCCCTCGGACTGCCGCGCACCGTCCGCGGCGGTATCTCGCTTCGTTCGTTCTGAACAAAACTCAACGGAGATCTGATTGATGCGATCGCTCGTCTCATCACTGCTGATTGCTGCAACCGGCCTGGCTCTCGTTCCATTTCCGGCGGAGCAGCCGCTGCGCGGCTTCTTTCCGCAATCGGTGCAGGCCGAGCGTGACCTCGAGACCCGCTTCAAGGCAATGCCGGACCCCGGTCGCATGCGAGAAGCGATGCGTCGACTCACCGCTCGGCCACACCACGTCGGATCTCCCTACGACAAGGAAAACGCCGAGTGGATTCTGGATCAGTTCAAGTCGTATGGCTGGGACGCACACATTGAGAACTTCGATGTTCTCTTTCCCACTCCCATCGAGCGGGTGGTAGAGCTCGTCGCGCCCACCACGTTCAAGGCTGCGTTACAGGAGACTCCCGTCGCCGGCGATCCCACCTCGAGCCAACAGGCGGAACAGCTCCCTTCGTACAACGCGTATTCCATCGACGGCGATGTCACCGGACCGCTCGTCTTCGTCAACTACGGAGTTCCCGCCGACTACGATGAGCTCGCGCGGCGCGGGGTTTCGGTTAAGGGCGCGATCGTCATCGCCAAATACGGCGGGTCGTGGCGCGGTATCAAGCCCAAGGTTGCAGCCGAGCATGGCGCAATCGGCTGCCTCATCTACTCCGACCCTGAAGACGATGGCTACGCAGGTGGCGGTGTATTTCCCGCCGGCCCGATGCGTCCCCCTCAGGGCGTACAGCGCGGGTCGGTCGCCGACATGCCGGTCTTCCCCGGTGATCCGCTGACCCCCGGAATCGGCGCTACGAAGAATGCAAAGCGGCTCTCCGTCGCTCAGGCACCAACCATCACCAAAATTCCGGTTCTGCCGATCTCATACGGAGATGCGCAGCCGCTACTGTCGGCGCTCGGCGGGCCGATTGCCCCATCGTCGTGGCGTGGTGGCCTTCCGATTACCTATCGCCTCGGCGCCGGACCAGCACGTGTTCATCTGCGGGTCAAATCCGATTGGAGCCTCAAGACTCTCTACGACGTCATCGCCAGGCTGCCCGGATCGACCGAGGCAGACCAATGGGTCATTCGTGGCAATCATCACGACGCGTGGGTCAACGGCGCCGAGGATCCGACTGCCGGCCTCGTCGCGGAACTGGAAGAAGCACGCGCACTCGGCGCTCTCTACAAGCAGGGCTGGCGTCCGAAGCGGACGATCATTTACGCGGCGTGGGATGGCGAGGAGCCGGGCTTGCTCGGTTCAACCGAGTGGGTCGAGACCCACGCCGACGAGCTCAAGAGCCACGCCGTTGCTTACTTGAACAGCGATACCAACGGTCGTGGCTACCTCGGCGTATCCGGCTCGCACTCGCTGGAGAAGTTCATCAACGGCGTCGCCATGGACATCGACGATCCCGAATCCGGCGTCAGTGCGTGGAAACGGATTCAGGCACGCCGAATTCTCGACGGCTCCCCTGAGGCCCGCAGAGATGCAAGAGATCGCGACGACTTGCGGATTGGCGCGCTCGGATCGGGATCAGACTACTCCAGCTTCATCGACCACCTCGGTGTCCCATCACTGAACCTCGGCTACGGCGGCGAGGATGACGGCGGGATCTACCACTCCGCCTATGACGACTTTTATTGGTTCACCCACTTCAGCGACACCAGCTTCGTCTACGGCCGCGCGCTCGCACAAACCGTCGGAACCGCGGTGCTGCGCCTCGCGAACGCCGACATCCTGCCTTTTGCTTTCACGAACCTCTCGGAAACCGTCCAGGGATACGTCAAGGATCTTCAGTCGTTGCGCGATCGGCGCGCCGAGCAGATCGCCGAGCGAAATCGCGAGCTTGACGAGGGACTCTTCAAGCTGGCGAGCGATCCTCGCGATCCTGTCACCGCTCCACAGCGAGAGACTCCCGCGCCGCAGCTGAATTTTGCTCCATTGCTCAACGCGGTTGACTCACTCAATCACGCCGCCTCGCGTTACGACAAGGCATATGGCCGCGCCGTAGCCGCTGGTGGCTCCGAAGTCGCGCGCGGCGTAAATCAACAGTTGCTCCAGGCAGAACGCGCGTTGACCTCGAGCGAGGGTTTGAGGAACAGGCCGTGGTACGTCCACATGCTCTACGCGCCCGGGTTCTACACGGGTTATGGAGTCAAGACAGTCCCCGGCGTCCGCGAGGCAATCGAACAAGGTCAGTGGTCGGACGCAGATCGCGAGATCGCTCGGGCCGCGGCGGCAATAGAGCGGGAAGCTACGCTTGTGAGCGGCCTTGCCGCCACGCTGGACCGCTCATAACCTGACGACTCGATCTCGACGACGAAGGATCAAGAAAAAGAAAAGCGCTCACCATACAGGTGAGCGCTTTTTTTGTGGGCGATGGCTAGGGACGGAATCGAACCGCCGACACGCGGATTTTCAGTCCGCTGCTCTACCAACTGAGCTACCTAGCCGGGCGGAGCCAGGCTCCGGATGCAACAATTAAAACGCCTTGATGCGTGTTATCAACCGTGTTTGGGCTACTTCACACCCGGCGACTTTCCGTGGACGGCGGTTATCACGGACTTGATGCCGCCTCTGACGTTGAAGTCTCCCACCACTCGCATCCATTTCGGGGAGGCACTCGCTACCAGATCGTCCAGAATTCTGTTGACCGCGCGCTCGTAAAAGATTCCGTCGTTCCGAAAGCTCCAGAGGTACAGCTTGAGGCTCTTGAGCTCGATGCACTGCGTCGCCGGAATGTAGGTGATGCGGATGGTCCCGAAATCGGGCGCGCCGCCCTTGAGCAGCGCCAGCTCCTCGGCATCGCTCTCGATTCCGCCGACCGGACATAGTGAAGTGAACTCCGAGCAATCCATGTGGATCTCGTAGTCACGGTTCGAATATGGATTGTCAAAAGTCTCGAGCAGCTCTGGCCTTGGCATCCCCGAACGATGCACCAGCGCGTGGCGCGGATCAATCCGCGCGAATCATTCGTCGCGCAGCTTCCGCGACATGTCCTCGAGCAGGCGCCGCTCGTCGCGCGTCAGGCTCTCGATGCCCTGCTGCGAGATCTTGTCGAGCACACGATTGATCCGCGCCGCATGCTCCTTTGCCGTTTCCTGCTTGGGGACGTGCTGCAGCGGCTTGCTCTCACGCAGAACCACGGCGTTGCTGCGCGTTACCACATCATCGACGTCCCTCGTTCTCTCGCGCATCGGCGGGTGGTTACGCGGCACGGCGCGTGGCATGTCCTCGGACTCGTCGGGCACAGCCGATACCCATCCGCGCACGCGGTTGATGCCGCCGACTGCGTAGAGCTTGAGGAAGATCCATCCGACTGCCATTCCGCCGACGTGCGCGGTCCAATCGATTCGCGAGCCCGGCGAAAGGGCGAACACGATGTTCATCACCAGCATTGCCACTACCAGCCAGCGTGACTTCATCGGGATGACGCCGAAGATATAGACATCTTCGTCGGGCCAGGTGAGCGCGTAGGCGACCAATACACCGCTGATCGCGCCGGATGCGCCGATGACCGAAGTCTGCTGCGCGAACAGCAGATGCGCGACCGCACCTCCTATCCCACACCACAGATAGAACTTGACGAACCCGCTCGTGCCCCACTCCTGCTCCAGCCTGGGCCCGAACATCCATAACGTGAACATGTTGAACGCCAGGTGGGCGAGCCAGGCATGGACGAACATGTACGTGACGACAGTCCACCAGTTGCCGGGGAATCGGGATGGATCGAGGGCGAGCGCCGAGTATACCGTGTCCGATCCGAACAGCGTCAGCTGCAGGAAATAGACACCGATGTTCAGGCCAAGAAGCCACTGAACAGCGCGCGTCATGCGCGGAGACTGGGGTACGTCGTACAACTCGCTCATCGGTGACCTGCTGCCAAGGACTACATCCTAAGACCCAGCGCGCAACGAAGGGTTCCGGGCGCTACAGCGCGAGTCTCACAATCCGCTCACAGAGCTCGGGAAAGCTGATTCCCATCGCTGCTGCACCCTGTGGAATCAGACTGAATTGAGTCATCCCGGGCAACGTGTTCGCCTCGAGACAATAGAACTCGCCCTCGCTCGTCAACCTGAAATCTATGCGCGCGCAACCGCCAAGCTTCAGTGCCCTGAAGGCGGCCAGCGCCTGCTGCTGGATCCGCTCAGTCGCTTCAGGCGAAATCTTCGCCGGGAACTCTTCGGTCGCCATGCCCGCCGTGTACTTGCACTCGTAGTCATAGATCTCGTGCTTCGAGATGATCTCGCCCACCGGCAGCGCGATGTCGCCGAGCACCCCGACCGTGAGCTCCCTGCCCGGCACGAAGCGTTCGATCATGACCTCGTCGTCATACTTGCTGGCCTCCTCGATCGCTTTCGCGAGGTCGCTGCGTTTCTTCACTACGGACAAGCCGACTGTCGAGCCCTGTTTCGAGGGCTTCACCACGACCGGAAGGCCGAGAATACCTTCCACCTGCTCGATCGAAGCGGGCGCCATTAGCCAGTCGGCAGTGTTCACATCGGCCGCGCGGAACAGTCGCTTCGCCAGGTCTTTATCCATCGCCAGGGCGCTCGCCAGATGCCCGCTGCCGGTATATCGAACGTGCGCCATGTCGAGCAGCGCCTGAATCGTGCCGTCCTCCCCCTGTCCGCCGTGCAATCCGAGAAAAACGACATCCGCGCCCTTGATCTCCTTCATCGATGTCAGGTTCGGAAGAAAGGTCCCCTCGGCAAACTTCGAGAGCGATTCAAGCGTCGGCGGCTCTGTTCCAACCTTGCTCGACCGCAGCTCTTCCTCCTCGCGCGCGCTTATGACGCCCCGCGCGGGGTCGAGTGCAATAACATCGTGCCCCCTCTCACGGAGCGCCTGAGCGATCCGCGTTCCCGAGGCGAGCGAGACGTTGCGCTCGGACGACGTCCCGCCCATGAGTACCGTGATTTTCATTAGATAATGCTCGTTATTGGCGCGACATCATGAAGTGCAACATGTCGGATCGCGTCACTATTCCCTGGACGGCGCCGTGCTCCTGAACCAGCACCGCTGGATTCGCCTTGGAAAGTAGTTTGACGACGCTGTCCACCGGCTGGTCGGACGCGACCATGGGAAACGGTGAATCCATGATCTCGCTGACGGTGCTGTCGAGCAGCCCGGGATTCTCCAGGCTCTTCTGCGAAAGCGACCAGTCGCTCACCGAGCCCACGCAATTCGGTCCATCCATTACTGGCAGCTGCGAGACATCGTGCAGACTCATCAGGCCGATCGCCTGGCGAACCGTCGCCCCCGGCGCCACGCTCACCACCGCCGGCGCGCCTCCATTTTTTCGGCCCAGAACGTTGTGCAGCGCAATTTTCGGAGCGTCGAGCATTTGGTTCTCACGCATCCACTCGTCGCTGTAAAGCTTGGACAGATAGCGCTCACCGGTGTCGCACAGGATCGTCACCACCAATGCGTTCGGATCATCTATCTCGCGTGCGATCTTCAGTGCGACGGATGCGATGAGCCCCGACGATCCGCCGACGAAGAGCCCCTCTTCGCGGGTGAGGCGTCTCGCCATTGCGAAGGATTCCTTGTCGCTCACCGTGTAGTAGTCGTCGATCAGACTCAGATCGAGGGTGCCTGGAAGCTTGTCCTGCCCGATCCCTTCCACCTTGTACGGCACGCCCTCGATGGTGTTCTTCCCCTTACTCCGCCAGTACTCGGCGAGGATCGAACCCACGGGATCGCCGGCAATGATTCTGATCTGCTTGTTGCGTTCCTTCAGGTAGCGGCCCACACCCGTCAGAGTCCCCCCGGTCCCAGCCGCGCCCACGAAGTGCGTGATCCTGCCTTCCGTCTGCTCCCACAGCTCCGGACCGGTGGTCGCATAGTGTGCATCCGGGTTAGCCTGATTGTAGAACTGATCCGCGAGAATCGCGTTCGGGGTTTCCTTCGCGATTCGTTTCGCCATCATTACGTAGTTGTCGGGATGATCGGGCGGAACGGCGGTCGGGGTGATGATCACATCTGCGCCGAAAGCTTTCAGCAGTCGCACCTTTTCCTGCGACATCTTGTCGGGCATGGTGAAGACGCACTTGTAGCCGCGCAACGCTGCTGCGATTGCCAGCCCGACTCCGGTATTACCGCTCGTGCCCTCGACGATCGTGCCGCCCGGCTTGAGCTTGCCCTCCCGTTCCGCACGCTCGATGATCGGAAGTCCGATTCGATCCTTCACCGATCCGCCGGGATTGTAGAACTCTGCTTTCGCGTAAATCGGGGTACGGATTCCGCGCGTGACGTTGTTGAGCCTGATCAGCGGTGTCCAGCCGATTGTCTCGAGGACGTTGTTGTACGGTTTCCGGTTGCGCTCGTGCGTCACCGGCCGGATCTCCGCCTCGTCGAAGGTCTCGCCGCCGGCTTCTTGGCCGGTGTTACGGTCTTTGCAGAAGCCACTTGTGGGGTGTCCGATTGCACGGTATCGACCGCCTGCGCGGTGCTGCTCGCCGTTGAATCACGATGGATGATCGAATCCCCGGCCAGTGGCGGAGCATCGGGATGTCGGAAATAGACCGGAAGCAGGATGGAGACCGGCACCGGCTGTCCCTGCGTCTTCGCCGGTTCGAATTTGAGATCGCGCGATCCCTTCATTGCCGCCGAGTCGAGCGCCGTGAACCCCGACGTCTCGGCAATACGTGTCGAGTCCGGCACGATCGCACCCTGGCTGTCGATGAAAATCCGCAGCGTCACGTTACCCTGAACTTTCTGCGCGTAAAGCGCGGGTGGATACCTGAACGGCAACTCCTTATTGAGCATCACCGGCGCAACATCGGGTTGTCTGCCGACTGTCTGGAAAGGAAGATTCGAATCGCCTTTCTTGCACCCGGTCAAAATGGTAATCGACAGAAGAGCCGCGATTTTCAGTCCCGTGCATTTACTCAAACCGTTCCCCCTTCTCGTTTTACTTCGTCGACCAGCTTTGCAAGCAGGTCGAGTGCCTGGATTGGCGTCATCGTGTTCGGATCCAGTTTCCTGAGCTCGTCGACCACCGGATGAGGCGCGAGCCCAAAGAGCGGAAGCTGGTCTTCCGTTGATAGCGGGCGGCCGCGCGCAATTCGCCCAGCCCGCGGCACGATCTGTTCCGCTTCGAGCAGTCGCAATAACTCCTTCGCCCGGTCGAGCACGCCCGCCGGCAGTCCTGCAAGCCGCCCGACCTCGATTCCATAGGATCGGTCGGCCCCGCCTGGTTGCAGCCGGTGCAGGAACAGAATCTGGTCGCCGATCTCCCTCACTTGAACGTTATAGTTTCGTACTGCTACTAAACTGTCGGCGAGCTGCGTAAGCTCGTGGTAGTGCGTCGCGAAGATGGTCTTGCAGCCGACGGTGTTGTGAAGATGCTCGCTCACCGACCACGCGATGGAGATGCCATCGTATGTCGACGTTCCCCGTCCAATCTCGTCCAGCAGCACCAGGCTTCGCTTCGTCGCCGTGTGCAGAATCGCGCTCGTCTCGGACATCTCCACCATGAAAGTCGACTGACCACGCACCAGATTGTCGCTCGCGCCGACCCTGGTGAACAGGCGGTCGACGAGTCCGATCCGCGCGCGCGTCGCGGGCACGAAGCTTCCGATCTGCGCCATCAGCACGATCAAGCCGACCTGCCGCAGCACCGTGGACTTACCCGCCATGTTGGGCCCGGTGAGAATGATCATCCGCGCGTCGTCGCTCAGCACTACATCGTTCGGAATGAATTTCTCGCGCGGCATCATCCGCTCGACTACCGGATGCCGGCCGCCGACGATCTCAAGCTCGAATTGGTCGCCAATCTCCGGCCGCGTGTAGCCCTCTCGCGATGCCGCCTCCGCGAAAGAGGCGAGCACATCAAGCTCGGCCACGAGCTGCGCTACTGCCTGGAGCCGCGCGACTTGCGAGCCGACCCTCCCTCGCAGTGACTCGAACAGCTCCCGCTCACGCGTCTCGACTTGTTCTGCCGCCGTCAGTACTCTTTCCTCATACTCCTTGAGAGACGGCGTGACGTAGCGTTCGGCCCCGGCAAGAGTCTGGCGCCTCTGGTAATCCTGGGGCACGAGGTGGGAATTGCTGTTCGAGATCTCGATGAAGTATCCGAACACCTTGTTGTAGCCGACCTTGAGCGAGTTGATGCCGGTTCGGGTGCGTTCATCGCTTTGAATTCGTGCAATGGCGTCCTTTCCTCCATCGCGCAGAGACCGCCACTCGTCGAGTGACGCATCGAGCGCCGGGCGGATGCTCGGCTCGTCACCGATTACAACCGGCGGCCTGTCGACAAGAGTCCCGAGAATGTCGTCGCATAGATCCGCGCAGCCATCCCATCGACCGAGGTGGCGCTCGAATGCACCGCGCTCGGTGCTCGCCCGGTCGAGAGCCGATTGCACCGCCGGTAGTCTGGCAATGGAGTCGCCGAGCGAGCGCATCTCCCGCGGCGAAGCGCGACCTACCGCTGCTTTCCCGGCAAGACGCTCGATGTCCCGCACTCCATCGAGTGCCTCCCGCAACGCCGAGCGCAGCAGGTTGTCGCTGAGAGAAGCGACTGCATCGAGTCGATCCTCGATTGCAGCCCGATCGACCAGTGGCGCCAGAATCCACTGTCTCAGCAGGCGCGACCCCATCGGCGTGAGAGTGCGGTCGAGGACGCCGAGCAGCGTCCCTGGCGTCTCACCGCCGCGCAACGATTCGGTCAGCTCGAGATTGCGACGCGTCATCTCGTCGAGAGGCAGTATCCCCTCCGGCCGCTCGAATCTCGGTCGGGCCAGATGCGAGATTCCCGACGGCTGGAGCTCGCGCAAATAGCGGAGAAGCGCGCCGCTCGCACCGACAGCAGCTGCGTCAGAACCCTCGTCGATACCAAACGACTCCAGCGACGCTACCCGGAAATGGTCGATCAGCTGATCGCGGCCGAGGCTGGTGTCGAATTCCCACGGATCGCGCTCGGTAAGCATCGGGCCTTCCTCGCCGGCTGGTCCTCTGACGAATCTGCCGAGTTCATCCGCGCGCGAGACGATCACCTCGCGCGGGTTGAACCTGGAAAGTGCGGGTTCCAGATCGCTGACGCGGACGATGGTGAGGCGAAGCTCTCCCGTGGACAGGTCCGCCGCGGCAATCCCCACGCGCGATTCGGCCCGTGCCAATGCACACAGGTAGTTGTTGCGGTTGCCATCGAGCAGATCGTCGGAGAACGCCGCGCCTGGCGTGATCGTCTCAACGACTTCGCGCTTGACGATCCCCTTTGCCAGCCTCGGATCTTCGGTCTGCTCGCAAATCGAGACCCGAAATCCGTGCTGGACCAGCCGGCGCAGATATTCGCCGGCCGCTTTGACCGGGACACCGGCCAGCGGAACTTCGCTCGCTCCGCCATTGTTCCGGGATGTGAGCGTCAGGCCGAGAGTCCTGGACGCGACTTCCGCATCCTCATAGAACATCTCGTAGAAATCGCCCATTCGGAAGAACAGAATCGCGTCCTGGTGACGCGACTTGATCTCCCTGTACTGCTGCATCAACGGAGTTGATGCCGCGCGACTCACCGCTCGGTTACTCTGGCCACGAATCCATCCATGTGCTTCGCCTTGATTTTCTTCAATGCGTCTTCTGCTTCACTGTTGGTCGCGTAGCGGCCGATTCTTACCCGGAACGGCGCGACCACCCCATCGACGCGCGCTGCATAACCTCGATTACTCAGCGTCGACGCGAGCTTCTCAGCGTCGGTCTTATGACTGTAAGCTGCAACCTGGACGGAATAGATGGTGGCTTCAATCGCTGGTGTTGCGGCAGCCTTCGCTGGAGCGATGTCAGAGGCAGCCTGCGGCTTTTCAGCCTGGGGCGCCTTTGCCGGATCAACGATGCTTGGTTTGGCGTCGTTGGCCACCGGGAACGGGGAAGGCTGTTGCACAGGTTCTGCCGACTTTACCTGCGCGACTGTGGAGTTTGCAACATTCGGCGCCACAGCTGCTGCGGGCGCCGGCTCGGTTGGCTGCGCAGTCGCCGTTACACTCGCGGTGGCAACTGCGGGGCAGCGTTGTCCCTGATATCGAATCTGGTTCCGCAATTCGACTTCGGCGGGATCAGATTGTGACAGCGCAGCCGCATTCGCCGCACAGGCTGCGGGGACGTCGTTCTTCTCGAACAGCACCCGGGCGGTCCAGTAGCTCGCGCGTCCAAGTGACTTGCTGTGCGGATAGTCGCGCTGGATCCGCCGCAGATGAACCAGCGCACCGTCACGATCACCTCGCGCCAACTCGAGCTGGGCAAGGCGAAGCAGCGCGTCTTCGGCCTGCGGCGCCAGCGGATAATCGACCACGATGTGGCGATAGTCGCTTTCAGCATCCGCTGCACTCGCTGCAAGCGACGCCCGCCAAAAAAGGGCCTGGGGATACAACGGCGCGGAGGAAGGCGTCGCCGCAATCATCGAGTCGATCAGGGCACGGCCGGCTGCGCCGTTTCCATCACTCACCAGGGCCTGCGCCCTCGTAAAAACGGGGTCGATTGGCCGGGCCGATGCCTGTGCGTCGAGTCCTGTGGCTGAAACCACCAACATGGTCGACAAAATGATCCATCTCTGCATCCAGCTTCTCCTATTGACTCACGCGGCAGCGCCCGTTTCAGCGACAGTGCAAAGGCTGAGAACTACGCTCGCCAGCAGTTGCTCTTCAGACGAGACCCGACTCTCCTTGAGCGCGACGTCCGCTTCGAGGAGGGTGTCGAGTGCGCGATCGAGGGACTCACGCGTCCAGCGCTCGGCGCCGCGAGCCCAGACGGCAGTCGCCGATCCCCACGGTCGCCCCGTAAAGGCCCCTGTTTCTCTGAGCAGATCAAAGTATTCCTGGGCAAGCCGGCCCCGCGGAATCCCTTCGTCGAGTCGGGCGCGACCCCAGGCGATTGCGATCATCTGGGTGGACAATCCCATGACGATTGAGACGCCCGTTGTTTTCGGCTGCGCCAGCACGTGCGGAATTAGCTCCAGCGCGCGGCCCACGTTGCGGTCGGCGACAGCATCCAGAAGGTCCGACTGGGTCTCGCCGCGCCGGACACCGACAATTGCGCTGACGGCGTCCTCGGTGACTTCCCTGCTGCTGCCCTCTACGTAGCTCGCAAGCTTGTCGAGCTCACCGGCCAGCTGATGCAGATCGCTGCCAACCGCTGCCTGCAGCAGCTCTATCGCCGACTCGGTTATGGCCACCCCGAACTCCGTCGAGGCCTTGTGCGCGATCCAGCGGGGCACACGATCTCCCGTAAGCGCATCGAACTGAAGAGGTGTGGTCGCCGCGACAATCGCTGAATCGGGCTTCGAGTTTACGCCATTTACGAGTATCAACAGCGCATCGGATGCCGGCTTCTGCAGATAATTGTCCAGAACTTTTCGAGCGTCTTTCCTGAGCGAGCCCGCATCGCGAAGCACGATCACCCTGCGGTCAGCCATCATTGGCGGAGTGGAAAGCAGCACTCCCAGCGTTTCGCCATCCAGCTCGCCTGCTCTCCGCACATCGAGATTGAAATCGCGCGCGGTCGTGTCCAGGGCCCCGTCGATGAGCTGCCCGACTGCGTCTTCCTTCTGATACTCGTCCTCCCCCAGGATGTAATAAGCGCCGTCGAATGAACGGCGCTTCAGCGCATCTCTGAGAGTCTTGAGCGAGGATGTGGAGGCGGACATCCTCGAAATATACGGTCGGTCTGCTCGACCGCCGATGCCTTCTGCACGCTACCGGGTGTAGTCGGCGAGCTCCAACTTCGACTGCGCGAAACGTACCGGCGCCTGCTCGGCGAAGAGCGCCGCGGGGAAGATGGAAAGCCCTGCCGATACCGAGGTTACAATCGCGGGAGTAGAGGTTGTAAGCGGCGTAAGCTCCGGCTCCGGCAGAGTGGCGACCACCGGTGGCATGATCAGATCTCGCGGAGTCGCGGCGCGCTCATAAAGCGTGGTGCCGATGTATCCGAGCATTACAATGCTCGCCAGAGTCGCTGCGACGGCACCGTATCTCAGATTGCGCTGACTTGTCGCCATGATGTGATCGGTCTGGCACTCCCTGATACGCGCCTCGAGCCGCTGCGAGAAATCCGCTGACGGCTCGATTGAGGGAAGATTCCTGAAGAGTAGCAGCGCGCGACGGATCTTCGCGTCATGCTTCGCGCAGCTCTCACACTCGGCGATGTGACGTTGCATGCGAACAAGCTCGATACCAGCGAGGGTATCGTCTACATACGCAACATGCTGCTCACAAAACTCGCGACAATCCATGGAGATAGGCTGGGGGTTCGGTAACAGGTACCCACCAGCTGGATACCTGTTCCCCGATTCCGCGAACCTAATCTACGTATGGAGCAATGATTTCCGCGAACGAGTTCCGGGCCCGGTTCAGTCTCGATTTGACCGTGCCAAGATTGCACTCGGTAATCTCGGCGATCTCCTCGTAAGACTTGCCCTCGAGCTCCCGAAGAATGAAGACGTTCCGATGGTGCTCGGGCAGCTTCGCAACGCTCTCCTCGACGATTTCCCGGAGGTGACGCTTCCGGTACATGTCGTCAGGCCGAGCCGTGGTATCCTCGAACTGCAGCGGACGATCCTCGTCCTGGAAATTCTTCTGCACCGTTTGAAAGAGAACCAGCGGATTACGCGAGCGGTTCCGCAGCTCGTTCTTGGCGAGATTCGAGGCGATCGTATAGACCCAGGTCGAGAACTTCTTCGAGCGGTCAAAACGATGCAGGTGACGATACACGCGAATAAAGACTTCCTGGACGAGATCTTCGGCTTTTTCGCGGTCCCCAATCGTCCGATAGACGAAGTTCAGCAAACGCGTCTGATACCTCGTCACCAGCTCGGAGAATGCACGCTCTTCGCCGCCAAGAAATGCTGTCACGACGGCTGAGTCATCCATCGCCTGCAGACGTTCCCTGATTGTCGGTCCTTCGACCGCTACGACGCGCTTACGGACGATGTCAGCCATATCTATCTCCTTATATATGAGAGACGGCCACGACGTAGAATCGTGCACATCTCCCCTGGAACCTTTCCCCAAACAATGCATTGCACGCCGTATGCCCAACTGCCTCTTAAGTTAACTTGTTATCATGTAAGGACTTAGCCTGTTTGCATCGACGCTGGAGCTTGTCCAGATTCTGGGCTACTGTCCTATTTACATGACACGTCAGCGTCTTTCTCTTGATTAGACGCCAATTTGGCTCGAAGGGTTAATGGCCGGCGCGAAACCCTGCGGCGAAGAGCAGCCCGAGAGCAGTCTTGGCGTCTGTGATCTCTCCCGCCTCAACCATTCCGAGCGCCTGTGAGAGGAGCATCGGTTCGAGCTCGAGAAATTCATCCGACTCGTGTTTAGTCTCTCCAGCTACCAGACCGGTTGCCATGAAGATGTGAATTTTCTCGTCGGTGAATCCGGGGGTCGTATAAATGGAAGTCAAATGCACCACCTGCTCAGCTGTGCATCCCGTTTCTTCCTTGAGTTCCCTGATCGCGCAATCCTTCGGTTGCTCGCCCTCGTCGAGCCTTCCCGCGGGGATCTCGTACAGGTATCCGTCCGTCGCATAGCGATACTGGCGAATCATGAGAACCTGTGGGTCGTCGCCACCCGGATCGCTGAGAAACGGAACTACCGCGCTCGCACCGGGATGACGAATCATTTCCAGCTCGCCCGTCGATCCATCCGGAAATCGAACCGTGTCCAGATCGAGTGAGATGATGCGACCCGTGTAGATCCTTTTCGAACCGATCTGCCCGGCTTCCGATTTCTTCAGGGGCACACTAAGCGCCGTGAACTTGCTGATCGCCGAGCGGCAGGTCGCTGACTGTCTGACGTATGACCCGCGCGTCGCCGACAACTACCGTCTGCAGCTGGTCCGGATGCAGGTGCTGGCGGGCCACTCTGAGGACGTCTTCGGCTGATACAGCGCGTACATTTCTCCGATACGACTCGTAGTAGTCGTTGGGCAAATCGTACACAACGAGCGTTGCCAGCGCCGACGCAATCGCTGCGGTCGTCTCGTACCGGATCGGAAAAACTCCTTCCAGGTAGTCCCGGGCCAGGGAGAGCTCGCCATCGGCTATGGACTCCTCGCGGATTCGCTCGACTTCGTAGAGTATCTCCCTCAGCGCGGGCGCCGTGACCTCGCTCTGGACAGCCGTGGATACCACGAAAGGACCATTCCCACGCCGCCAGTCGAAATACGACGAGGCGCCGTAGGTGTATCCGTGAGCCTCCCGCAGGTTGAGATTGATCCTCGACCCGAACAATCCGCCCAGCACTGCGTTCATTACAAGAACAGAAAAGAAATCCGGATTCTTTCTCGGCAGGCCAACGTGGCCGACCCTCAGCTCTGATTGAGGCGCATCGATCTTGTTGACGATGTGGAGACTGCGGCCGACAGACCTCGGAGTCGTAATGACACTGGCAGCGGCGGGGGTCCCGGTATGCCAGCGCGCAAAGGCTCGCGCGATGAGATCGCGCGCACGACCCGGCGAAATATCACCGGCTATGACCACCGTTGTGGCTCCGGCTCGATACCTCGCCGCGTAAAAATCCTCTACGTCAGCACGCGATAATCTACCGACACTCTCGCTGCTCCCATCCTCCGGTCTGGAGTAGCGCGAATCGGACGAGTAAAGAAATTCACTGAATTTTTCGTCGGCCAGGCCCCGCGGTTCGGTCTCCAGTTGCAGGATTTCGGCAAGACGCTCGGCTCTCAATCTTTCGACTTCGCGCTCTGGAAACACCGGGCTGCTGATGGTCTCTCCGAGCAGCGCCGTCGCAGCATCCAGACGGTCCGACAACGTCGTGATTTTGACGAAGGCGCTGTCCCAGTCGGCGCCGGATTCGACCGATGTGCCGAGCTGTTCAAATCTTTCGGCGATTGCGGCGCCGTCCATCTCTTCACCGCCCTCGAGTAGCGCCCCCGCCGTCAGCGCGGCAACACCTTCCTTACCGGGTGGATCGTTCACCGATCCGGCGTCGATTATCACCAATACAGTGGCGATCGGAAGCTTGGTCACTGGAGCGGTGACGAGCCTGATGCCGCTGGGAAGAACTTCCTGATGGAACTCGGGAAACTGGTAGCGGCGCGGAGGGCCCGCGACCGGACGCAGGGTTGCAACCATCAGGCAGTCCCTGCGGCAACTGCCAGCGCTGTCTCCGACTCGGCATCTTCGTGCGGGACATAAAGAAGGCTCGCCCGATTCTCCTCGCCAAAACGATTGGCAATCAGCGCATTCACGGAATCGGTGCTTACCGCGCGATATCGGTCCACCTGCTCGTTGATCAGGTCGGGTCGCTTGAAGAAAGTCGCGAACATCGAGAGCCTGTCCGCCCGCTCGCCCGCTGACTGAAGCGACGTAACCAGATCGGTCTCGATGAGCGCAATCGCCCGGGACACTTCCGTGGGCGTCACCCCATCGCGATGGAAGAGATCGATCTCCCTGTCGACCTCTTCTTCGAGTTGTGCGACAGATATCTCGGGGCGGGCAGTTACATCGACGACGAGCAGATCGGTCCCCTTTGCGAGATCGAATGTGAACGCCCCCGCGTCGGCAGCCACCTGTCTGTCTCTGACCAGAGAGCGCTGGAGGCGACTTCCCTTGCGCATTCCGAGCACGGCTCCCGCGACACTGGCATCGTAGTATTCGGGGGCCCCAAACACTGGCGAGCGGAATGTCAGGAAAAGCCGGGGCAGGCTCACATTGTCGTAAACCACCTCACGCAGGCGCGTCCCGAAAACTGGCGGTAGCGTCATCGGCGGCAACGGCGGCCTCCCCTCCCCCCGCGGAATCGGACCGAAGAAGTCACCGATCAGCCGACGAGCCTCACGCGGATCGAAATCGCCGGCGACCGAAAGCACCGCGTTGTCCGGGCTGTAGTATGTGGAGAAGAACTGCGCGACGTCGTCAAGCGAGGATGCCGACAGATCTTCCATCGAGCCGATGAGCGAGTGATGGAACGGATGCGAGGGTGGAAAAACGAGCTCCTGCAATTTCTCCAGCATCGTGCCGTATGGCTGATTGTCCACCGCCCAGCGACGCTCGTTCTTCACCACGTCGCGTTGGGTATCCAGCTTCTCCTGCGTCATCGCCGGCAGCAGCTCGCCCATCCGATCGGCTTCGAGCCAGAGCGCGAGAGCCAGCTCATTCGACGGAACAGTCTCGAAATAGTTGGTGCGCTCCAGCCACGTCGAGCCGTTCAGAGTTCCGCCAGCGCGCTGAATCAGCTCGAAGTGCTCGTTCGATCCAACATGCGCCGAGCCCTGAAAGAGCATGTGCTCGAACAGATGCGCGAACCCGGTTCTTCCCGGTTTCTCATTCGCCGACCCGACGTGATACCAGAGATTAACCGCCACGATCGGAGCGGTGTGATCTTCCGAGAGGGTTACAAACAGGCCGTTGTCGAGTACGAACGTTTCAACCGGAATCCGCATTGTCGTAAATTGCCCGCCATGCAAAGCCACTGGAACCCCCTCGAGTTCCACGCATGATCGCGGTATTCGCCATTGCGGCTGCCCTGATCACCGCTCTTCTGCTGCTTTGGCGACTCCAGGAGCGAATCCTGTTTCAGCCCCCGCCGCTCTCCGAGCCAGCTCCGGAAACCGGCCGTGTAGCGTACGACGCCCTCGACGGACAGCGACTCATGGGCTACCTGATCGGCGATCCGAGGAGCGCCCGCGGGGTGCTGCTTTGCTTTCACGGAAACGCAGACCTCTCGGCGTGGCAGATCGAGTGGGCTCGACTTGTCCAACGCCACAGCGAGTTCGCAGTTTTTCTCGCCGAGTACAGGGGCTACATGTCGTTGGGAGGTATTCCGACATATCAAACCACGAAACTCGACGCCCGCGCCGCATACGACTATCTGAGGATCACCCTCGGTGTCGAAAGGTCGCGGCTGGCATACTTCGGCCATTCCCTCGGCAGCGCCATCGCGACGGAACTGGCGGAGGTCCACCCGCCCGTGGCATTGATACTCCAGTCCCCCTTCACATCCGCGAGAGCAATGGCGAGGCTCATTGCGACCCCGGCTGTCACGCTGGCATGGCGCGCGATCTCCCGGATTCATTTCGACACCCCGAGAGCCGTCGCTGAGCTGGACGTGCCCGTCTCCGTTGCGCACGGCCGCCGCGATCGGATCGTACCGTTCAGGATGGGGCTCGAGGTGTTCCAGGCCGCGAGGCACAAGGGCGAGCTGCTGATCGTCGACGGTGCCGGTCACAATGACGTCGCCGAGACTGCGGGCGCGGAGTACTGGCAATGGCTGGCGCGCTGTCTACACCGAATGGGTCACCCACCATTGGTATAAAAAAAGGCGCGAAGCCACTGTCGCGCCTTTTTTCATCAGCCCAATTTCCTACTGAATCGGCTTCCCCGTGATGTCCCTGACCGAGATCGGTCCGACGTTCAGGGCTCTCAGCCCTTGCTCAATGGTCTTTCGATCGCCGACGATGACGACTGCCAGGGACCCTGGATTGATGTACTGCTGGGCAACCCGCGCAACATCCGCCTGGGTGACGTTCTCGATGTTCTGGACGTAGTTGTTGTAGAAGTCGAGCGGCAGGCCGTAAAGCGCCACCGGCACCAGTGCCGCTGCAATTTCCTGCGTCGTTTCGAAGTTGCCGGGCAGCTGCAGCTGTAGATACCGTTTCGCGCGCGATAGCTCGCTCGACGGCACGTCTTGCCGGATTCCGTTCAGCTCCTTCATGAACTCGATCAGCGCTGAATCACTTTTCGCTGTCACGATTTCAGCGCTCGCGAGGAACGGTCCTGCCTGGCGACGCATATCGAACCGCGAGCCGGCCCCATATGTAAAGCCGCGGGCTTCACGCAGATTTTGGTTTAGTCTGCTACTAAATGACCCGCCGAGGATCGTGTTCATGACCGTGAGGGCGAAGTAGTCCTTCGTCGAACGCGGAACTCCGACCGCGCCGATTCTGAATGAGGACTGCGCCGCACCAGGCTTGTCGATCAGGTAGATCGTCGTCGCCGCTGCCTTGGCAGGCTCGCCATAGTTTACGGTTGGAACGGTGCCGGGCTGCCAGGATCCAAACAGGCTGTTCATCTTTTGTTCGATCTGCGCTGCGTTGACATCACCAACGATGATCAGCGTCGAATTGTTCGGCTTGAAGTTCGCCTGGTAGTACGACTGCAGATCGGCGGGGGTCAGCGACTCCACTGAAGCTTCTGTTCCAATCGACGGAATGCCATACGGATGCGCGCTCCCGTAGATGATTGCCGGGAATGCGAGGTTGGCGATAGCCGGTCCCTGATCGCGGAGCTGCAGCAGCTCGGTCAGACGCGTCTTCTTGATCCGATCGAATTCATTCGCCGGAAAGGACGGGTGCAGAGCGACGTCCGCAAACAGCGCGAGGGCGCTGTCCAGCTGCGCGGTCGGAGTGTGGAGTGACAGCGTGCTGGATTCCCAGCTGCTGTTGGGTGACAGGTTGATGCCGAGGAAGGCGATCTGGTCCGCGATCTCGAGACTCTTCCTTGTGGTAGTCCCTTCCCTGAGCATTTGCGAGGTGAGGTTCGCAATGCCCGGTTTGCCGGCGGGGTCAGCGGTGCTCCCGCTGCCCACGAGCAACACGAAATCCGCGAGCGGAAGCTCATGCTGCTCCACGATCAGCAGCTTGAGCCCGTTCGCTAGCTGTCTGGTAACGATCGGCGGCAGCGATACACGTGGCGGTGGTCCCAGCTCTGGCGGCTTGCTCCGATCGAATGTTCCCTGCTGGGCAGTGCTCGTCTGCGCCACCGAGACCATCGCCAGGCCGATCATGCCGGCAATTGCTAGCGCCTTCATCGGCCACCTCCGCTCGCAGTCAACATCATGTCTTTCTTTCCCTCTGGAACGACGGTTAGTACGATCTTCGGACGGCCGAGGTATGTCCTCGCTACGCGCTGGACGTCAGCGGTAGTCACCCGGTCGTAGCGCGCGGCATCCTGCTGCACGTAGTCGGGGTTGCCGACGAAGTAGTTGTATGAATTCAGGACCTCCGCTTTCCCCAGCACGCTTGCCAGTCGGTTGAGGAAGCTCGCCTTGTAGAGATTCTGAGCGCGCTGCAGCTCCCGCTGCGTGATGCCATTCTTGATGACGTTGCTGATCTCCGATTCGACGATGCGATCGATGTCGGCAACTTTCTGCCCCGGCTTGGGCGTGACATCGATCTGGAACTTGCCGTCGAGCCTCGATCCATCCTGATACGCCCGCACATTCTGGGCGATCTGCATCTCATACACGAGCTTCTTGTACAGCCGCGAGTTCTTGTCGTTGGCAACCACCTGCGCCAGGATATCCAGCGCTGCATCGTCGGGCGCAAAGCCCTTCACGGAGTGCCATGTATAGAAGAGCCTCGGCAGCTGCACCCGGTCTTCGAGGACGAGGAAGGTGTCGCGCGGAATGACGACCGCAGGTACCGTCGTTCTCCGCTTGACTACCGGCCCCCGTGGGATGCTGCCGAAATACTGCGCCACCATCTTTTTCACCGAATCCGGGTTGAAGTCGCCCGCGATTGCGAGAGTCGCGTTGTTGGGGGCGTAGTACGTCTTGAAGAAGTTCTGTACGTCCGTCAGCGATGCGGCGCTCAAATCCGTCATCGAGCCGATAACAGGCCATGAGTACGGGTGAGACTTGGGATAGAGGGCGGCGAGGATTACTTCGTCTGCTCTTCCGTACGGCTGATTATCGACCCGCTGTCTGCGCTCGTTCTTAACGACATCACGCTGCAGATTCACCTTTGCCAGATCCATCGTCGGCAGCAGGAAGCCCATCCGATCCGAGTCGAGCCAAAGCGCGAGCGGCAACGCGTTTGACGGCAGCGTCTCGTAATAGTTGGTGCGGTCCTCGGTTGTGGAGCCGTTGTTGTCGGCGCCCGCGGCTTCCAGCATCTGGTCGAAAGCCCCCACCGGTACGTGTTGCGAGCCCATGAACATGATGTGCTCGAACAGATGCGCGAACCCGGTGCGACCCACTTGCTCGTCGCCGGAACCGACGTGGTACCACGTGTCGACTGCGACTATCGGAGTTGAATGATCCTCGTGGAGGATTACCTCCAGACCATTGGGCAGGGTGTATTTCTCGAACTTGATCTTCGGCGTTGCCTGAGCGTTGACGGCAGAGACAGCTGCGCCAGTCGCTATTAAGTAGCAGAGCGCTACTAAAAGATGAATCCTCTTCACAACTTCCTCTCGAAAAAGAAGGCGAGCGGTGCTTTGATCGACTCGCTAAAGATATACTTCCAGCGTGCTTCCCGATTCGGGGAGATGGGGCTCGTGCGCGTGGGCGAAGTATACGGCGTAAAACCAAACCGGCGCGCCAGAATTCGCAGCCTCAGCATGTGAAACGGGTCGCTGACCAGAAGCGCGGTTTGGAGTCCCCTCGCCTCGAGCATGCCAGCCACCGCACGCATCGACTCACTCGTTGTACGGCCCGCATTCTCTTCGAGAATCGCGCTGTCAGGGACGCCATGCCTTTTGGCGTATTTGCGACCCACGGCTGCTTCGCTGGTGATGTCGCCGGCCCCGGTTCCGCCCGTCAGGATGAGCAGCGAGGAGAGATGCCGGTTCCATAGATCGAGCGCGTGATCGAGTCGGGCTCGCAGCACGGGTGAGGGTCTTCCCGCATACTGGGCTGCGCCGAGTACGACGATTGCTTCCGCCGGCCTCGCTTCGTCCCGGGAGCTCCATATCAGTACGGCGGCTGCAGATACCAGCCATATCCCAAAACACAGCGTCACCAGAACGGTGAGCAGACGTCGAATGAACTTTACAGCTCGCTGTGCTTTCGCCTTCGCTTTCGCAATCCGCGCCATTGGTCGGAAACTACTTTAGAACACATGCGTCGTGCGTGGCTCGGGGCATTCCACCGAATAGCCTTTCGAGATCAGGCTCGCCTTGAACTCGTCCTGCACTTCCGCCTCGCCGTGGACCAGCCAGATCGGACCCAGCCCCGGCGATTTCTCCTTGACCCGACTGAGCCAGTTTGTCATCTCGGTGCGGTCCGCGTGCGCGCTGTAGCCATCGATGACCTCCACCCGCGCATGCAGAGGCACGTCTTCTCCGAAGATGTGAAGAAGCGGCGTGCGTTCCACAACCCGGCGGCCGAGGGTGTGCTCCGCCTGAAACCCGACCACGAGGATGGTGTTTTTCGGATCGCTGGCACCCTGCGCCAGGTGATGAAGTATGCGGCCGTTCTCCATCATCCCCGAGGCGGCGATGATTACCATCGGTCCGCGGGCTCGCGACAGTGCCTTCGATTCTTCGACTTCGCGGGTATAGTGGAGCAGATCGAACTGAAACAGGTCTTTCGCTTTCTGCACCATTTCCTCGGAACGATCGAAGCTTTCCGGATGCATTTCAAATACTGTCGTGGCATCGATTGCGAGCGGACTGTCCACGTAGATCGGAATCGCGGGGATCGCTCCCTCCCTGACCAGGCCGTGGAGCACGTAGATCATTTCCTGGGTGCGGCCAACGGCAAAGGCCGGGATTAAAACTCTGCCGCCACGCGCCGCTGTCTCTCGCACCACTTTGGCAAGCTGGGCCCGCGCTCCATCTACCGATTCGTGGTCCCGATTGCCGTAGGTCGACTCCATGATCAGGGCATCGGCACCATCCGGAGGCGTCGGCTCACGCACGATCGCCAGACCGCTGCGCCCAATGTCGCCTGAGAATACCAGCCGTTTCGTCTTGCCATTCTCGGTACAATCCAGGAGTACCGATGCCGAGCCGAGAATGTGGCCGGCGTCGACGTAACTCGCCCGCACTCCCGGAACAACGTCGAAAAAACGATTGTAAGGCACTCCATTCATCAGCTCCATCGTCCGCACCGCGTGGCGCATGCCGTATAGCGGTTCGATAAAGTCCTTGTGACGCTTGGCGAGGAACTCGGCGTCTTTCTCCTGAATGTGCGCGGAGTCTGCGAGCATGATCGCGCAGAGATCCCTCGTCGCAGCGGTTGCCCAGATCGTTTTCGAGTACCCGTGAGCGATCAGATAGGGCAGCCGTCCGGAATGGTCGATGTGCGCGTGCGACAGCACGACGGCGTCGAGCTCACCGATCGGCAGCGGCAGCTCTCGATTCTTCGCTGCCGATTCCTGCCTGCGGCCCTGAAACATTCCGCAGTCGAGCGCAACAGTGTGTCCGTTCACGCGCAGAAGGTGGCACGAGCCCGTCACTTCCCGCGCGGCGCCAACGAAGGTTATCTCCAAGGCGCCTAGCCTTCTGCTACGGCGTCACGCTGAAACAAGATCGTGAGACGGTCTCCGTCCTGAGACATCAGCGCCGGCTCCCAGCCCCCTCTACTCCGCTCGTTCAGCAGATCTGTCAGGGTGTCCTCGTCTTCACGCGTATGTCGCGTGAGCTTGACCACCACAGCCTGGTATTCTTTCATCAGGGATTAGAGATTATGAGCCCGTGAGCGCCAACCGCGTCGATGTGCGAATTCCCGGAGTAAAATGATCGAGCGTGTCGAGGAATTCCCTTCGCTGACTATTATCCGGCATCCGCTTGTTCAGCACAAGCTGACCATCCTTCGCGACAAGCAGACCGAGACCAAGCATTTCAAGGAATTGGTCGATGAGATCGCGATGCTCATGGCGTACGAGGCAACCAGTGAGCTGAGCCTCGAGCAGCGCTCCGTCGACACTCCTCTCGAAGCGACGACAGGGTGGCACATCAGCGGAAAGAAGCTCACCCTCGTACCGATCCTTCGCGCCGGGCTCGGCATGGTCGAGGGAATTCTTCGGCTCGTCCCTTCTGCCCGTGTAGGACACATCGGACTCTATCGCGATCACGGGACTCTGCAGCCGGTCGATTACTACTTCAAGGTTCCGGGCGATACCGCCGAGCGGGACTTTTTTCTTCTCGACCCAATGCTGGCCACTGGCGGAAGCGCCGCCGCTGCGGTGTCATCGCTAAAGAGGGCTGGCGCAACGCGGATCCGGTTTTTGTGCCTAGTGGCGGCGCCCGAAGGAGTGCGACACCTCACCACCGCGCACCCAGACGTCCAGATCTACTGCGCGGCACTCGACCGCGAACTCAACGGTCAGGGTTATATCCTGCCCGGCCTCGGCGACGCTGGAGACCGGCTTTTCGGCACCCGCTAGGTCAGCCGAACCACTCCCGCGGGTTGAGTCTCTGCTGCTCGGCAGCGTCGATTACCCACTGCTGATTTTGCGGATCGGTAATCTCGCCCTCGACGACATCGAACCATGTTGTCGCCTTCTTGAGATCTCCAACCCTGCGCCAGAGCTCGCCGACGAGGTAGGTGAGAATCGCCCTCTCCTCGCGCGGAACCGTATCGTACGAAGCAAGAGCCTCCTCGAATTTCCAGGCAGCGAGCCGGCGGTAATAACGCTCAGCCTCGACGTCACCTTCGTCGACACAGCACCACGCAGCACGCAGAAGGAGATCGGCAACATGCCGTGAGTCCATCCCCTGCCACTGGGCGACTTTCGCGGCCGCTTCATACTTTTCCGAGCCGGAAACGAGCGACGGACGGAGCGGGGCCAGCTCGGTGAGAACGTGTTGCTTGAGAACCGGGCTGACGTCAGTGGGAGCTGTGAAGTCGGCCTCTCCACCCGAATACCCGCATCCGCTGCACATGTGGATGAGATAGGCAAGGGGCTGCGTCCCGGCGGCGCGCTCGTGAAAATCCGTTCGCTTGCCGCCGAACGCATTTGTCGAGACGACGCTCTGAGACTTGAACTCGTTGTCACACACGGGACAACGTAGCTCGATCTGACGCAGCGTTGTCATGGCTACCCCTCCTGTCGCTCTTTCAAACCCCGCGAAAGACATAGGGAATATCTGTGCCATGATTTAAAAAATCTCCTGAAGGAGATCGGTCTTGTTGTGAGTTTGGGTCGATTGTATCTTCTCGCATCGCAAAAACGCGACTGGCTCCCCACCCCGCGACCTGGTCGTTGATGCTCATCAACCTACTGCCTGACTTCTTCGCAGTTCATAACAGTACAGACCGTGTCGCCGCCTATCTCCGCTACTTCGAAACCCACCGCCGCTTCCTAGAAGCCTACTGGCACAATTACGTCCTGGATCCCGCAGGACCACATTTTCTGGAAGTCGTTCGCTCTGCCGCACTTGCGAGCCGCGTAGACCTGCGAACTATGCTCGAGAGAATCGACGTCGTCTCTCTGGCAAGAAATACCGAAGAACAGTGTCGTTCGCTTCTCGAAACGGACACCGATATCGACGTCGTTCTCATGGTGGGAGTTGGAGCAGCCAACGCTGGTGAGCTCGTCGTCGACGGAAAGGGCATCGCTTTCGTCTGCCTCGAGCATTTCACCAGCGTCACCAATCCGGAGACCCAGGGCCTTGGACTCGATCCGGAACTGATTCCCCTCTGGCTCGGCCACGAGATAGCGCACTGCGTACGGTATACCTCGCCCACCAGTCGCAGCGAGATGAAACAGCTGATCGATGACGCCGGCGGGTACTACTCCTACTGGGAAACCGGTCGCCGCGCGACCTTGCGCGAGCTGATGATCAACGAAGGGCTGGCAACCATCGCATCACGGGCCGTAAGTCCCGGCCACGCCGCCTGGGAATACTACGGGTACACCCGTCGCGAGTATGCGAGCGTCAGAGAGCTCGAGCCCGTGATGACTCGCGCTCTTGCCAATGATCTCGATCGCGCCGGCCTGGGTCTGCGCTTGAGGTATCTCTCCGGCGGAATGAGCGATGACGCGCGAACCGTAGACCGACACGTCTTCCCGGAGCGAAGCGGTTACTTCCTCGGCACGAAAATGGTCGAGTCTGCCGTTAACGCCCGCGGCCTGCCGTGGGCGGTACGGGCGAGCGCCGCGGAGATCACTTCGATTGCGGACTCTGCAGCCGCCTCAGCCTGAGCTCATTTTCCGACACAGAAAGAGCTGAACACCCGGTCGAGGACGTCCTCGATCTCGATGCTTCCCACCAGTTCCTCGAGAGCAACGACCGCCGTCCGTAGATGGACGGCGGCGACCATGGCCGGAAGCTTCTCCTCCTTCCACACGCGCTCGAACTCCGCAGCTTCGGCGTAGGCCGTTTCGACCGCATGCCGGTGCCGCGCAGTAGTCAGCATCGGAGCATCGACGCCGATTGATTGGTGTGCATCGATGGCGGCGTCGATCGCACCCGTCAGGGCCGAGAGACCGGCACCGCTGTGAGCGCTGATCCACAACGCACCCGATTCCTTGAGTTGGTCACTCCCCGCTACTAAATCTGCTTTGGTGCGGACAGGGATCACCGGCCCCCCGGTGTGTCGAGCGATTGCTTCCCCGAGAGTGTTCAGAATGTTCGTATCATCGGCGCAGGCGAGCACGAGGTCGGCGGCCGACAGATAACGTTCGCTCACCTGGATCCCCAGCTTCTCCAGCTGGTCATCGGTATCGCGGAGACCTGCAGTGTCGACCAATCGTATCGGCCACTTTCCCGTATCCACGACAGCTTCCAGGGCATCGCGAGTCGTTCCGGGAATTTCGGTCACGATCGCGCGGGAGCGGCCGAGCAGTGCATTGAAGAGTGACGATTTTCCAACGTTGGGCGGGCCGGCAATTACAACCAGCGCTCCCTCTCGAACAAGCTCACCGATTGGCACGGTGGCCAGCAGCGACGATAGCGACTGGAGAATGACGGCCGTAGCGCGCTCGATCCTGGCCGGCGCGATGGGACCGTCGTCTTCCTCTGGAAAATCGACATCGTAGGCAATGAGGGATTCGAGCTCCAGTAGCTGCATTCTCAGCTCGGTCAGGCGGTTCGACAAACCTCCGTCCAGCTGACCAAGTGCGGCTTTCTGCATCGCGTGGGAACGAGCGTCGATGAGATCACCTATTGCTTCCGCCTGCAAGACATCGAGCTTGCCGTTCAGCACCGCCCGACGCGTAAACTCACCTGGCAGTGCCTGCCGCGCTCCCGATAAAGTCAGCGCCGCTGCAATCGTCGCCGGAACCAGATGGCCGCCATGGGTGGAGATTTCGACGGTGTCCTCCCCGGTAAACGAGTTCGGCGACGGGAACACCGTCACGAGCGCTTCATCCAGTTTTTCGTCATGGGAGACGATGTCGGAGAGGTGGGGACGCCGCGGCTCCGGCGGCCAGCTCCTCACATGACGCGCTGCTATATCGAACGCCCCGGGCCCGCTGAGTCTCACCATCGCGATCGCGCCACGACCCGGGGGGGTAGCCAGCGCTACGATCGTGTCGAGGGCGCTATCTGGTGCGATGGAGCCGCGGGATGTCACGCGCTCTTGGTTGGAAGCGCGAATGCGCTCCCCGGCTCCAGTATCTTCACTGCCGGATGCAGCGGATGGTCCTCCAGGGTTGCTCGCAACCGCTCGATCGCGTCGAACGCCGTCGACGTCACGTGGTTGAAAGTGCCCCAGTGGTATGGAATGAAGTACTTGGCCTTGAGGCGCTCGAAGAGCGCCAGAGCGTCGTGGCTGGTCAGGTGGCCTTTGCGAAATCCCGGTTTCCACCACGGCGCATGTCCAATTGGCAGCAGCGCCAGATCCAGCTCTCGTCCGTCGCTCCGCAGCTGATTCTCGACCAGGTGCGTCGTCGTCGGGGTAAGCGCCGTGTCGCCAGCGAAGAAGCATGACACTTTATTAGTATCCATCAGATACATATTGGCATCGCTTCTCCAGCGATCAACACCGTATCGATTCCCTTTGTGGGTCGCTGCCGCCGTGTAGATCTTCAATCCGTCGAGCGCGATCTCTTCGCCTGCCGTGACTCCGACGGCGTGTTTGTAGCCTTGCTTGCGCAGCCATTTGGCGATTACGGACGGTGCGAACAACGGGATGTCCGCGGGTAGCTTGTCCAGCGATCGAAACGACAGGTGATCCGCGTGCGCATGCGTCAGCAGGATCGCGTCCAGCTTCGGGAGCTCGGACAAGGCGATACCCGGCGCGCTCACCCTCGGCAAAAACTTGCCCAGAGCCTCATCGAAATTGGGGTCGGTAAGGATGCGGCGGCCGCCGATCTCAATTAGTAGCGTTGCGTGACCAATGTAAGTGACACGCAGCATCTTCCCCTCCTTCCGTCAGCCGGCTGGCCGCGCTTTGGCCCGCTCCTTCGCCAGCAACCATTGCTGCGGCAGTGCCGCGATGTTCTGCGCCGTGTAGTAGAGGTTCAGGCCCGACGCCAGGTTGAGCAGCACTACCGTCATCATCACCGGGAACATGTACCCCATCATCTTCGCCTGCGGGTTTGGAGGAGCATTACGCATTCCAATCCACGACAGGATGTACATCGACGCCCCCATCAACAGTGGCAGGATGTAATACGGGTCCTTGATGGAGATGTCGTGCAGCCAGAGGAACGACACACCACGGAATTCGATGGTGTTCTGAAACACGAAGAAAAGCGCGAAAAGGATCGGCATCGGCAGCAGCGCCGGAAGACATCCTGTGAGCCCGGCGAACGGACTCACGCCGGCATCATGGTAGACCTTCATGATCGCCTCGCGCTGCTGTACCGGATCTTTGTATTTCTTCTGCGCTGCGGCCAGCTTCGGCTGTAGCTCCTGCATTCGCAGACTCGAGCGCATCGTGCTCTGATTCAGTGGCCAGAGTGCCAGCCTCACCAGCACGCCGAGGATGACGAGGACCCAACCATAGCTAAGGTTCAGCCGATGATGCATCCACAGCACGACCTGAATGACCTTCGAAGCAATCGGGTGCACGATCCCCTGGAGAAAGCGCCACCCATATGGATTCACATGGTCGAAATCCCTGCCCAAGCGTATCATCCGCTGGGATTCCTGCGGTCCAGCGTAGACGTCGAAGGCAAATTTGCCGTTGTGTAGTTCCTCGACTACACTGGCCGACGCGACTGTCGCGATCTTCGACGTCCGCGGTCCTCCGGTTAGGGTCGCTTCGCTGAATTGCGTTCCGTTGGCCGGTGCAAGAATTCCGACGACGAAGTACTTGTTCTTGATGGCAACCCAGCTCAGTGGGCCGGTCTCCAGGGCTTTCTCTCCGGGATCGAGACTCCCGAACAACACGCTCTTTGCGTGATCGCGCTGCGGCTTGAAGCTGTATGCGAGAGTACGCCGATCACCAACCGTGTCCGCCTCAGTCGGGCGCAATGTTCTTGGCAGCTCGGTGATCAGATAAGTGGGTGACTGGACGCCAGTAACCTGACCCTCGACTCTCATTACATAGCTCGCAGCCGTGTCCGCCGAGATCCGATACGTTATCTCGGCGCCGACATTGCCAATGGTAGCCGAGTACGTCAGCGCCTGATCACCCTTCGCATCGGCGGTCCGGCGCAGCGTAAACGGCGCCTTTGAAAGATCGATCGTATCACTCGGCGTTATTAGCCGATAACGGAGCAGGGGCGATCCGGGTATTCCCAGGTCAACCAGGCTGTGGGCGGCAGATCGATTCGTGTAGTCACTGATGACCGCAGAGACGGGCGTAGCCCCGACATTACTGAAGCGATACGTCGCCTTTGGTGTCGTGACGCTCGTCGTCTCGGCGGCAATCGCAACCGTGCTCGCGACGTTATGCGACACGCTGGTGTCAGCTGCCGGTGGTGGCGCCAGCGCGGTTTGCTGCGTCGAAGCTTTCGTTGACGCCAGAGGTATCGTCGAAGACGCAGTCGTTGACTCCGCTGTAGAATCAGCCGCAGCCTGTCGCACGACTGGTTTGGGCTTCTGCGGAGGAAAGAACAGCTGCGAGAGCGCTATGACAATCAGCGACAGAAAAAGTGCGAGGAAGAAACGCTTATCCATCAGGGTACCGGGTCGTAGCCGCCGGCCCGAAATGGGTGGCAGCGAAGGATTCGCATGGTGCTCAGGCGGAATCCTTTAATCACGCCGTATCGCTCGAACGCCTCGAGCGCATAGGCAGAGCAGGTTGGATAATAACGGCAGCTGGCCGGTAGCAGCGGGGAAATACCGACCTGGTAACCTCGTATCAACAGCACGCAAAGAGATCGCATCGCTTAGCTCGAGACGGCAGCTGCCCACCGACCGATGGAAACCACATCGAATGCCAGGTCCTGAAAAGTTGCTTTGTACGCGTCAGGTTTGGCGCGAATGAGCAGATCAATCCGATGATTCAGATCCGGGAGCAATCTGGTTCGAACGAGCTCGCGCAGCCGCCGCTTCACCCGGTTTCGCTCAACGATTTTCCGTCGATGCTTGGGAACGACAATCCCAACCCGCGGATGCGGCAACAGGGAAGCAGATGCCCGAGCTTCGAGGTGCTCGGTTTGGATCCGCTTCCCTGTACGTCTGACAACTTCGAGATCGGTCTCGCTCGTCAGCCGTAGCCGACGAGGAAACCTCAGGGTCCTATGCGCCGGCGTATTTCGTCGGTAGTTGAACCGTGAGCCGTTTCCGCCCTTTTTTCCGGCGGCGGCTAAGAACTTCGCGTCCCCATTTAGTAGCCATCCGCAACCTGAAACCATGGGTACGGATACGGCGCTTGTTGCGGGGACGGTACGTCGGCTTGCCCATCACTATACTCCAGAAACCAAAGAGACCAGCAGCTGCTATCGAGCCGGTAAAACTATTTCACCATTGAAGATAGTTCAAGGCAGATAAACTGATTCGCAGATGGTGTAGTTTGACTTTTCCACATAAATCGGCTAGGGTAGCGCGTCATGTCCTTGAGTCCTGCGGAAGTCTGGAAACGCCTCCTCGATCGCGCTCGGCAGGAGCTCCCCTACCAAACTTTCCAGGCATGGCTTGAACCCACTGAAGCGCTGTCTCTCGAAGGCGGCACCATCTTCGTCGGCGCTCCGGATCAATTCACCGCCGACTGGAACGACTCGAAGCATGCCGAGCTACTGTCGAGCTACGCTCCGATTGTGCTGGGTCATCCGTTAAATGTAGCATTCAGGGTCCATGAGGAGCGAAAGAAGCGGACACAAATGGACTTCTTTGTTAGTCCCCCGGCTACACCAGCAAAGCCACTTCCTACACAGAATGGAAGCAGTTCGACGCCACTAAGCGAAAGATACACGTTCGATCTCTTCGTCATTGGGAAGTCCAACGAGCTGGCTGCAGCCGCTGCACATGCCGTGAGCCAAGCACCTGGCAAAGTCTATAATCCGCTTTTCATTTACGGGGATACGGGTCTCGGTAAGACCCACCTCATGCAGGCAGTTGCGCACGAAACACTACAGCGCAGCCCCAATACACGGATCACATATGTCGGGACCGAGCAATTCATGAATGAGCTCATCAGCTCGATTCTGGATCGGTCCGGTGCCGAATTCCGCCGACGTTATCGGGAAACTGATCTCCTCCTGATCGACGACGTGCATTTCCTCAAGGGCCGGAAGGAAACAACCCAGGAGGAGTTCTTTCATACCTTCAACGCTCTTTATGAGGCGGGGCGCCAGATCGTGCTCACGAGCGACCGCCCGCCTTCAGAGATCGCCGGTCTCGAAGCACGACTCATCAGCCGCTTTCAATGGGGCATGGTTGCGGATATCGGACTCCCCGACTTCGAGCACCGGGTCGCGATCCTCAAGCAGAAAGCGCAACTCGATCGCCTCGAGCTCACAATCCCGGACGATGTAATTCACTTCATCGCCGAGCATGTCCGGTCGAATGTTCGAGAACTCGAAGGATCGATAATTAAGCTGCTCGCTTATGCCTCACTCAAACACAAAGACATCACGGTTGACGTGGCCCGCGAAGCGCTCCGCGACAAGCTACGCGCTATCGAAGGAGTGGATCAGGCAGGCGGTGCATCATTGACGATCCTGACAATCCAGCAGGCAGTGGCAAAGGAATGGGGTGTCACAGTTGATGGGCTCCGGTCAAAGACAAGAACCAAGACCCTTACCACGCCTCGTCAGATCGCCATGTATCTCACCCGGGAGCTTCTTTCCACCCAGCTTGTGGAAATTGGAAACGCTTTCGGTGGTCGTGATCACTCTACAGTCATTCATAGCCTCGAAAAGGTGCAGCAAACGATCACTGAAGATCCGGGACTCAAAAATCGGATTAATCGTTTACGCAGCCATCTGGAAAACTTCAGCTTTCGCTCAGCTCCACGTGTGGAAACGATAAAAGCATCCTAGCACTATCGATCTAAGTTCCCATCACTGGTGCTTACCAACATTGGATACAACATCACCCAGCGTAGCGGAAAGTCCGCTCCACTCGTAAGTTAGACCCATTCCACGAGAGTCCACAGCACCTGCTACCACTACTAGTTCAAGTCTCTTTAAAAGAGACTACTTAGAACCCACCGGAACTCCACAGGGGAAGGAATGCGCTTCACGATCTCCCGGGAAAAGCTCCAGGAAGGACTGGCCGCGGTAGCGGCCAGCATTCCGGCAAAGACCACCCTGCCGGTCCTGGCCAATATCCTTCTCGAGACGACGGACAAAGGGATAAAACTTTCGGGTACCGATCTCGATATTGCTGTCAGTACGGAAGTGATGGCTGATGTGGATACGAGTGGTGCTGTAACCATCCCGGCAAAAAAGCTTAGCGAGATCGCCAGAGAGCTCCCGCCAGCACCCGTTAAAATTGCTGCAGTCGGAGAACAGCGGGTGACTCTGGATTGCGGGAGATCTCGATTCAAACTGCTCGGGCTGCCTCGCGATGAATTTCCGACGTTTCCATCGGTGCGCTTCAATGAGAGCTGGAGAATCCGCTCGGGTGATCTCCAGCAGCTTATCTCTCACACCTCATTTGCTGTTTCGACTGAGGAAAGCAGACCGATTCTGAATGGCGTGTTGTGGGAGCTTCGGCCCGATCGGATGCGGATGGTTGCGACCAACGGCCACCGTCTGGCTAAAATGGATATTCCGATCGAGTCGGCAAACGCACCGGCCAGTGATCTGATCGTGCCGCCAAAAGCTCTCGAGCAGGTCAGGCGACTCTTCCCCGCTGAAGAGGAACTCGAGATCGCGCGTGGCGATAATCACATCGGCTTCCGCTCGCCGTTCACTGCCGTCTTCACCAGGCTGATCGAGGGTCCCTACCCGAATTATGAACAGGTAATTCCGAAGGACAATGACAGGGTAGCCGTCGCCGACAAAGTCGCACTGGCCAGCGCTCTCAAGAGAATGTCCGTCATCGCGTCAGATCAAACGCACCGCATCCGGCTGTCATTCAACGCGGGCATGCTCAAGTTCAGTGTGCAGACTCCTGATCTTGGTGAAGCCCAGGACGAGTTGCCGATCCGTTATACCGGCGATCAGCTGGATATCGGCTTCAACGCCAGTTATCTGCTCGAGATACTTCGTTATATCCCGACTGACGAAGTGCAGATGACCTTCAAAGCGCCTGAGCGTGCAGCTACGATTGAACCCGAAGGCTGGAAGGATCCGGCGTCCTACATGTGCCTGGTGATGCCACTCCGGCTCGTCGACTAACGGACAAGCACAACGTCCTGCTTGAGGCTCTGTCTGAAGTGGCCAGCGTTTTCTGACGTCACCACCACGATATCCAGTCGCTGATCAGTGTTTGCGCGTACCAGCCGGCCGTCTGAAGTGCTCAGATAGTAAACCGTCGTGCCGTCTCCCGCCGCGTCCAGCACGACGTGGTGCTGCTGCTGAGCACCCTCTCCATGCGCGTGGATGGAATCGCTGCGCTCGACGACCACGATGCCAGCTCCCGCTGACGGTGTCTCTCCCCTCACTCGAAAGAGACGAGAGATGTGAACGGTCGTTGGAATTGATGACTGACAGCCTGTGATATTGACCGAGTCCTGCCACATCATCCCGGGAGTCAACGTTGCCGGGAACCGAACGACCAGGGTTTGAAGATCTGACTCGGCTGCTGATTCAATCGGGTTGCACCCTACACTGGCTGAATCGAGCGTAACAGCGAGCGAATCGTGAGTCATCCAACCCTTGATCTGGACCGGAAGCGCAATTGGCTGCGGAATGCCGGCCCTTCCAGGAACCGTAGTCGCAAACGTGTCAATGGCTAGCGTAAAATGGATCGTGTCGCCGATACGCTCGAGAGAGAGCACTTCGCGGCCTATATTCCGGGAACTGTCGAGCACCGCAGGCGAAAGCGAATCAGCAACGGACTCAATCGTCGCGTTCCTGACGATCTGGTAGCTGACAATCCCCGCCTGATAATTGAAGCTCCACGATCGCGGAGCCTGAGTTCCCGGCACCGGCGCAGGTAGGGCAGGGGTGGGCACCTGCGGCACGGGGCCCGTTCTGGTCGGACGTGAGCAACCGACGATGAGAACGAGCGAAAGGGAAATTGGGAGAGCGGCGATGCGCATTTTTTTTACGCTACTCCATCGCGGGGGAAATAAAACAACCTCCGGCACCTGCTTGCCGGAGGTTGTTCAGTGTTCGGCAGACGATCTATAAGCCGGGTTCTGTCGGAGCACAGAGCACTCCGGACGATCATTTCTCTCCGGGCACGGTTACCCATGCCCTCTAGCAGCCTACCCGCGGTGTCTTGATCGAGGTGGACGCCTCTCGCCGCATATTTGGCCTTGCTCCAGCCGGGGTTTGCCGTGCCGCACGTGTTGCCACGCGCGCGGTGGGCTCTTACTCCACCATTTCACCCTTACCACCCGAAAGTGGCGGTCTCTTTTCTGTGGCACTTTCCGTCACGTCCAGCTCTCGCTGTCCGTGCCCAGGGGTTACCTGGCGGCCTGTCCACTGGAGCCCGGACTTTCCTCGAATAAGTATCAAAAGAGCACTTACTCGCGATCGCCCGATCGCCTGCCTCCTCCAATATAGCAGGAATGACGAACCATTGCCGCCGTACCCCAGCGCGCGGAGTGGCGATGACGATTGTCTGACGAGTCGTCTTAGCCTTCTCAAAAGGCTCAACCCACCCAGTGAGGAACCTATGCCGATCGATGCCAAACGCGGGGTAACGCGTACCCCGGTTACTACGATCCTTACTCCAATTGAGCGCGCCAGAGTCGATGCCGCGGCGCAGGGCCTTTGCGATCCACTACACCGCGAGTCACTCGACGAGGTGATCTCGGACTTGCGACAGCAACGCGCCAAACTCGTTCTGATCTCCGTCACACGATACGGGCCGCAGAGCTCGAGTCATGTTGCGGCAATGGTCCGCGAGTTTCCACGCGTGCCAGCGGTAGCCCTCCTTACCGAGACACAGAACTCGACTCCGCATACCACCCTCGCCCTGGGTCAGCTGGGAATTCGCACACTGGTAGATGCCAGGGCTGCGACTGGATGGCAGACGTTGCGCAATCTTCTCGCTACGCAGGGAGGGACGGAGTTGCAGCGTTCGGCGCTCAGTCAGATAAGCCTCGATCTTCCAGGAGTATCGAAGGATTGCTGGCATTTCTTCGAGCTGCTCTTCGAGACGTCTCCAAGAATCTCGACTGTCCGCCAACTTGCACGTCAACTCAATATTCTGCCGAGTACGTTGATGAGCAGGTTCTTCAGGGCCAGGCTTCCCGCGCCCAAACGCTACCTGTCCTTAGCCAGGTTGATTCGTGCTGCGCGGTTGTTCGAGAATCCGGGACTTTCGGTTGCTCGGGTCGCTAACCATCTGGACTACTCGTCGCCCCAAAGTTTCGGCCGTCATGTCAGGACGATGATGAAGATGTCGCCCGTAGAATTTCGGTCGACTTATGACGGTCAGGGTATGCTCCAGTATTTCCGCACCGAGCTCGTGCTTCCCTACGTCGATGTACTTTGTGCTTTCCGGCCGGCGTCAGCTTATCCGGGGTGGATGCCGAAGGACTCCGCCGTCACTCCCCGGAGAGAGAGCTGACGAGCTCGCCTGCTGTGACGAGGCTGATGACCGCGACGCCGGCTTTTTCGATCGTCTGTCGTCCGCCCTCGTCACGGTCGACGAGGGCGAGCACGCCACCAACGGTACCCTTGGCAGCCTGTACCGCCTCGATGGCTCGCAATGCTGAACCTCCGGTGGTGATCACATCTTCGATTACCGCTACTCGGTCGCCTTCGCTGAATGGCCCTTCTATCCGTCGGCCGGTCCCGTGCGACTTCGGTTCTTTTCTGACAGTGAATGCACGTAACGGCTTTGGTGAGCGCGCACTCGCGTAGCTGATCGCGTATGAGATGGGATCAGCGCCGAGGGTAAGGCCCCCGACAGCGTCGACCATCCAGCCGGATTCATCCAATCTTGCCAGAGCCAGCGGTCCGATCAAAGCCAGGCCTTCCGGGCTCATTGTTGTCAGCCGCGCGTCGATGTACCACCGCGACTGCTTCCCGGACGCCAGAGTGAAAATGCCCTGCTTCACTGAGCGCTGGGTGAGCAGGCGGACGAGTGTGGCATGGTCGGTCATGGTGCGGGAGGTTAGGGATTCTTATGATTGGAGTCAATGCATTTGCTTTCGCAGTTCGGCTTCGGTCACTGGACCGGGCTGGTAGGCTGGGTCGTATCACTGGCAACCGTATTGGGTCTCGCGCTTGTCCTTCGCCACGAGCGTCGCCAGGCACGCAGCCTGGTAGAACGATCAAAGGAGCTCGAGAGGCTTTCTTCGGAGCTCCTGCGCGTGAACCGCATGAAGAGTGAATTCCTTGCCAACGTTTCCCACGAGTTGCGCACGCCCCTCAATGCCATTGTCGGATTCGTGGATCTTCTGCGCGAAGGGGTCTACGGTGAGCTGACTCCTCGTCAGGCGAAGCCCGTCGAGCGTATTGAAGCATCCGCGAATCATCTGCGGCATCTCGTCGACCAGGTCCTTGATCTTGCGAAGATGGCCGCGGGGCGTCTCGAGATCCACACCGAGACGATTGACCTTCGTCCATTCGTGCTCGACGTCGCCAGCGAGATAGAATCACTGGTCAGCGAGAAAGGCTTGAGCCTTTCACTCGTGATGGGAGCTGCGCTCCCCCGGATCCGAACTGATCCCACTCATCTGCGGCAGATTCTGGTAAACCTGCTCGGCAACGCGGTGAAATACACCAGTGAGGGTGGCATCGTCATTCGCACACGGCTCGTTGATTCACTTCCCGACAGCGGTCCACCAGCCACTGACCGCCACACCTTTCCCTCGACTCCGTGGATCGGCATCCAGGTGATAGACACCGGCATCGGAATCGACAAGGCGGATCAGAGTCGGATCTTCGAAGAGTTTGAGCAGGTCGATGCAGGACCCCGCGGTAACTCCGCCGAGCGAGGCACCGGACTCGGACTGGCAATCTCACGCCGACTGGCAGCGTTGATTGGGGGAATGGTTGAACTGGAGAGTGAGCTCGGGAAAGGATCGACGTTCACCCTTTGGCTGCCCGTTGACCCGAGTGACCTATCGAGTGCGGCGAAGTAAGCCTTTGAACTTGTCGAGCATTCGTGGCGGCTCTGGTGTTACCTTCGCCGCTGCTTCGAAAGCCTCCGCGAAAGCCATCACGCTCGGGTAGCGACTACCGGGCGATCGTGACAGTGCTCGCATTACCACCGCGTCGAGCTCGGGACTGAAAACCAGATTGCTGTTTTCGCCCCCGGCATTGCGGAGTGGTATCGGCGGCATCGTCAAAAGCTGAGTGAACATCTCGCGTGGGGCCTTGGCGGTGTAGGGCAGGCACCGGGTCAACAAGAAGTACGCGATCGTCGCCAGACTGTATTGGTCTGCCGCCGTCGTCACGATCTCACCTGACAATGCTTCGGGCGCGATGTACATGAGCGTCCCGACGAAAAACCCGGCCCGAGTCAGTCGCTCGTCACCGGAGGCCTGGGTATCTGTGGCAATTCCGAAGTCGAGGAGCTTAACCCGACGGGTCTCGGGATCGTACATCACGTTTTCAGGCTTCAGATCGCGATGCACGATTCCCGCGTCATGTGCAGCCTGCACGCCGGCAGCTATCTGCGAGACGATCGTGGCAACCTCATCACGCGGGAGAGGAGCGTTTTGCTTGGCGTAGCGCTCGAGGATCTCTCCCTTGGCCCACTCGATGGCAAGGAAGTGGAGACCATTTTCCGCCTGCCCGATTTCGATGGTCTCGACCACGTTCGGGTGCTTCACCCGCGCGCCATACTTCGCCTCGCGGACGAATCGGGTGACGGCAGTCTTGTCCTGGCGCAACTTTTCCCGTAGCACTTTGAGCGCGACGGTGCCATGATTCTGATGCTCGGCCAGGTAGACAGCGGACGTGCCGCCTTCACCCACCTCTTTCTTGACTGAGTAGCCAGCGACGACCGTGCCGACCATCTGCTCTCGAGACACGCCGCGAAGCTAATAGAAACCAGGAAGACCGGATAGGGTACTAGATCACTCATGCTGACTTCTGCGAGATATCGCCGTTACTCCCTCATTCTTGGCTCGGTCGCGGCTCTGGCCTGCAGCCCTTCCGTGACACGGGTGAACCGTGAACCCGATCCACGGCTCATTCCTGCCGCTGGCGCTCCGGTCCCGGATATAAGTGAGCTGTACCGCCAGATCGGTCTTATTGCAGCGCCGGGCGCTGTTTCGTTCGTAGGTAAAGTCTCGTCGTTCGCCAGCGCATTCCCGGACACGACCCTCGTGCTGGTGAGCATCTCGATACCGAACAGAGCTCTCACCTTTGCGCGTGAAGGCGAGCGATATCGGGCACCATACGAAGTGAAGCTGACCTTGAATCGTGGCGGGGCCGAAGCCGCAAGCGTGAACGTGATGGAGATCGTACGCGTTGGCTCGTTCAGGGAGATCAATCGAACGGACGAAAGCGTCATCTTCCAGCACTACTTTCACGTTCCACCCGGCAGCTACAGCCTCACAGCGATGGTGCGCGATGTCGGTGGATCGCGGTCGGCCAGCCAGGAGACCGCGCTCACGGTACCCGCGCTTGGCCCGGGGAAGCTGTCTACGCCACTTCTCGTCTATGAAGCAACGGGCAGAACTACTCTGGACTCGTCGCCTTCTTTGCTCGCCAGCCCGCGCTCGAGCGCCGTCTTCGGCCGTGACAGTACCGTCGCCATTTACGTCGAGGCGTACGGTCAGGGATCCAGACTTCCCGTGGAATTCACGGTACGGAACGATAAAGGAGCCCAGGTGTGGCGGGATTCGACCGCACTGGCGCGACGGGGGGCGTTGTTCAGTGGAGTGGTGAATGTGCCGATTTCCACAGTGGGTGTCGGCGTCGGCCAGGTGGCGTTCACTCGTCGCGATGGCTCCGATACGGTGAAGGCGCCATTGTTCGTCAGCTTCGGTGAAGACATTCCGCTGATGTCCTTCGAGGACATGCTCGGATTTCTGCGCTTCTTTGCCAATCCAGGGAGGTTGAATGCTTTACGCACCGCCCCCCTCGAGGCGCGCGCAACCGTGTGGGCCAGGTTCCTTCGCGAGACGGATCCGATTCCGGAAACTCCGATCAATGAGGACATGCAGGCGTACTTCAGCCGGATTCAGCTCGCCAATGCTCAATTCCGGATCGATCGGAACCCCGGCTGGCTCTCTGATCGGGGAATGGTATTCGTTGGACTGGGGGAGCCGGATCAGATCTACGAACGCAACGTCAACCAGGCAATTACCTCCACCCAGATGTCCAACTCCACCCGGCTTCAGATATGGCAGTACCGGAATTACAACACGCAGCTGGTCTTCTACGAGGAAACCGGCAGGTGGAGACTCACACGCCCAAGTGAAACGGAGTTTTTGTCGCTGCTTTCCCGACGGCAGCGATAGGCGCGCCGCCATCTGGTCCGTGCTCGAGATGCGCTGACTCGAGCCAATTTATATTGAGTTCATGACAGGTCCTGCCAGCCCGCGCCTGTTTCTTGTCGACGGGTACGCGCTCATCTACCGCGCCTTCTTCGCCCTGATCTCCCGCCCACTGACGACGAGCAAGGGCGAGAACACATCAGCGAGCTGGGGCATCGCCAATTTCCTGCAGCGCCTTATCACCAAGCACCAGCCCGAATACCTCGGCTGGGTGCACGACTCGGGCTTGTCGTTCAGGCACGAACGATATCCCGCGTACAAGGCGACGCGTGAAAAGCTGACGGAGGAGCTCCAGTCAGACTTCGATCGTGGTATGGACCGCATCTGCGAAATGCTCGATGCGTACCGGATTCCGATTCTGACGTTGCCCGGCTATGAGGCTGATGATGTCATCGGGACGCTGGTGGCCCGGAGCATCGAGCAGGGCGTCAATGCGGTTGTGGTTTCGGGAGATAAGGATTTTCAGCAGCTGGTGCGGCCCGGGGTATGGCTGCTCAATCCTGGCCGTGGCGGCCCGGCCAATGTCGAAGAGCACTGGGTGGGAGTCGACAATGCTGAAGAGCGCCTGGGCGTTCCGCCAGAGTTCGTCACTGACTATCTCGCTCTCGTCGGTGATTCATCGGATAACGTGCCGGGGGTCAGGGGAATCGGCGACAAGACGGCGTCGGAGCTGGTGCGCCAATACGGGCATCTGGAGTCCATCCTCGCGCATGCCGCCGATATAACGAAGAAACGCCCCCGAGAGGCTCTTTTGGAGCACGCGGAGAATGCGCGGCTCTCCAAGGAATTAGTCACAATTCGCGATGATTTACCGGTGGCGCTCGACCTGGAAACGCTGAAGGTAAAAACTCCCGATCAGCAGCGGCTTCGCGATCTGTTCATCGAGCTCGAGTTCCACGGTCTCGCGAAAGAGGCCGCGCTACAGGCACCCGCAGAGCCGAAGCAGCAAAAGATCGTCAAGTACGTTACAGCTGATTCGCCCGCCGCTGTGTTGGAGGCGGTCCAGCGCGCACGGGTAGCCGGTGTAATCGGATTTGCCACCGAAGCGTTGGCAGAAGCAGGGAGTCCGCAGCCGGCAGATCCACTGCGTTCTACACTGGTGTCGATTTCCATCGCCATCGCTGAGGGAGACGCCTACTATTTCCCCTTCCGGCATCGTCTACCGCGGGAAGGTCAGGTCGAGATGCTGGTCGATGTCGCAGGGGATCGATCGGCGACGGACGCGCCCGAAGAGAGAGGACTCATCCGCGGCGGTGACGAAGTGACATTCGAGCCGGCGCCCAAGAAGCGCAAAACCAGCAACGGCGAGCCGACGAGCATCGCTGCGCGGATGCTGCGACAGACCAGACCGGAGCGAGTACATAATCTGCCTGCGCTCGATTCGCCTGAGATGAAGCCGCTCCGCGATCTCATCGAAGATCCTTCGGTAAAGAAGACCGCGCAGAACGCGAAGTTCGACATGCTGTTGCTTCGCTCGATGGGGATTCAGCTGGCAGGCCTCGACTTCGACACAATGGTGGCGAGCTACGTTCTCGATCCGAGCCGCCGCTCCCACGGACTGGATGTTCTGGCGCTCGAGTTCCTCGATCACACCATGACGTCTTACACGGATCTCTGTGGGAAAGGGAAGACTGCGATCCCGTTCGACGAGTGTCCAATCGAAGCCGCACGGGACTATTCGTGTGAAGATGCGGACATGACTCTTAGGCTGCGTCGGGTCTTCGAGCCACTGCTCGAGTCCCACGAGCTGATGAGGTTGCTTGACGGAGTGGAGCTACCCCTCATCGACGTTCTGGCCGAGATGGAATGGACTGGCATCGCCATTGATCTGCCGTGGTTCGCGTCATTGAAGCAGCGTTTTCAGGCGGAGCGCGAAGGCGTCGAGTCGCAGATCTACCAGACGGCGGGGATGGAGTTCAACATCAATTCGAATCCCCAGCTGCGCGAGATCCTGTTCGACAAGTTGAACCTGCCGGTGCTGAAGCGTACGAGCACAGGTCCATCCACGGATGCCAGCGTTCTGATGGAGCTCGCTGAGGAAGGTCACGAGCTGCCCACCCTGCTCATGGAGTATCGCGAGCTGTCGAAGCTCGAGAATACGTATCTCGATGCGCTGCCACGGCTGGTCAACCCAAAAACAGGACGGCTGCACACCTCGTTCAATCAGACCGTCGCATCGACAGGCCGGCTGTCTTCGAGTGATCCGAACCTTCAGAACATTCCAATCCGTCGGGAGCTTGGTCGTGACATTCGGCGCGGATTCATTCCACGCAAGGGATGGCAGCTGGTGGCGGCGGATTATTCCCAGATCGAGCTGAGACTTCTCGCACACCTGTCACACGATCCGGCATTCGTGGAAGCGTTCCAGGCGGGGGGAGACATCCACCGGCAGACGGCGGCTCTGATCTTCGAGGTGCCAGTGCCGGAAGTCACGAGCACGATGCGCAGTCGGGCCAAGACGATCAACTTCGCCACCATCTATGGTCAGGGCCCGCATGCTCTGTCGCGCCAGCTCAATATCGAACACGCCGAGGCGAAGGAATTCATCACCAGGTACTTCCAGCGCTTCCAGGGTGTGCGGAACTACCTGGATGCAATGGTCGCATTCGCACGCGAAAATGGTTACGTGCAGACGATCTTTGGACGGCGCCGGTATATCCCCGAGCTGCGTGAACGCAACTTCAACATCCGCGCATTTGGCGAGCGCACCGCGGCGAATTCCCCGATTCAGGGGTCAGCCGCCGACTTGATCAAAATCGCTATGATCAGAATCGACGATGCACTTCGCAGCGAAGGTCTGCAAAGCAAGATGCTGCTTCAGGTGCACGACGAGCTGGTCTTCGAGGTGCCGAGCGGCGAGCTCGACACGGTGCAGGAACTGGTCAAGTACCAGATGGAACATGCCGCCCAGCTTTCCGTGCCGCTGGTCGTAGATCTCGGTGTCGGCCCCAACTGGCTCGAGACGAAGCTGGCCTGAAATCAGCGGCTGCGGGGACGGTCTTCGAAAGCAGCCCAATAGGCACCGAACGCGAGACTCGTAACCCAGAGTGCGCTGAACCAGATCGATTGCGTAACTGCCTCGACGATCGCAAACGAAGCCACATAGGTAAGAAGCACGAGGCCGGTTCCCAGAACGATTGTTCGCATCGCCGGTTGGTCTGCGTCGAGACTTCGCCTGACTGCCAGTCTGCGTGCCAGCCTGATAGGAAGCTCGTGGGTATGGCGCCCCCAGGCAGCGGCGGCTCGGATGAAAAAGGATGTAATTGGGCGTTGATGTGTTGCCGGGGGGAAAGCCTCGCGTTCGAGGATCCGGCGGTGATCGGCGATAGTTCTGAGTCGTTCTGCGAGTTCGGCAGTCAATTCGCCAGCATCACAGCCCGACCAGGAATCCATTTCGATTGAATCGCCGATGTTGACTCCTACGACGGAACCGGGTGCTGCTTTGTCCTCGAAAACCAAACCAACCGGCAGAATTCTTACGCCGCGAATTCCGCGATTGTCCCTTGCGCTAAACGCGAGTCGCGCCAGTCCGGTTTTGAGCGGCTCGAGACGGGTCTCGTTGTGACTCTTTCCCTCCGGAAAGATCAGTACGGCTCCGCCGGTCTCGAGAACATCGAGAATGTCGCTAAATGCTTCGTTATTGCGTGAGCGATCGAGACCATTGGCATCGGTTCTGGTGACTTCATCGCTGGCCCTTCGCAGAGGGACGACGCCTACTACACGGAAGAGCAGAGCGACGAACGGATTACCCATCAGCGTCGCTTTAGCCGTCATTGTCACCCGTCTGGGAACAACCCAGCCGGTGATGAGCGAATCGACGAGAGCGTTCTGGTGATTGACAGCGATGAGCAGCGGCCCGCCATCCGGGATCGCCTCGCAATTGGTGATGCGAATGTCGCGGTAAAACCAGTTGATCGCTATTCCGGATATCCAGCGGAGCATGTGGTAGATCATCGCTCTATCGCTGTGGGGCGGACGAAATTGTCGGGAACACGTCGCAGCATCCAGAATGCGAGCGCCATCCCAATCGCAACCGTGAATACGCCGGCCCGATACGCGAAACCTACTCCCATCGACGGTCTCAGCCCGTCTACTGCCAAAGCCCACACAAAAGGTCCAACCACCGCAGCTGCGCGTGAGGAGAGTACCATCAGGCTGAAAAATCGCCCTGCCTCGACGTCGGGAACCAGGCTCAGAAGCAGCGGCCGCTCGGCGGTCGATACACCTCCGTAGATCAGTCCGATGCCTGCTCCCACGATCCAGAACACATTTCGCGACGGCGCGGCGATCATCGCGACGAGAAGAATGATCCAACCCGTCAGGACCCACGAGAGAGTTCGCTTCGGTCCGATCCGATCGACAAGTCTGCCGATCAAGTAGCTGCCGATGACGGCGGGCACCGTCAGAATTACGAATAAGGTTGCCTCGGTTCCCTTGACGAAGCCCATCGCGAAAATGGCATAGAGGGCCATGTTGGCGATGATCGTCCCCATGGCATCCTGATACAGGAAGGACGTCAGGATAAAACGCATCGTGCCGGGATATTTTCTGGACTCGCTCAGCGTGTTCTTCACATCGCTGAATGCCTCACGCCATGCGATTCGCTTCTTTCCAGGCAACGCATTGTGATCCCGGCAGAATAGGATCAGGGGTAGCGAGAAGAGGAAGAAGATCAGCGCCGTCGGCACAAAGGTCGAGACTCGGCCCCCGTGCGCAGTGAAGGGCACTACGCTACGAAGAAATCCTATGACCCGATCAGGGATCGCGCCCAGAATCGGCATCTCGCCGGTAAAGAATGGAAACGTCAGCAAGACACCGGTGATTGAGCCGACGTAGCCCAGTGCCGCGCCCATCCCGGAAATTCGCCCGCGGTGATCCACCGGCACGAGCTCGGGCATCATCGCGTTATAGAACGGCTGGGCGCCCTGGTAGGTGTAATTGGCGATAGTGAAAGCTGCCAGCACTCCGAAAAGAGCCAGTCCCGGATGGATCAACTGACTCCCGCCGCTCGAGCTAATCCCTTCACCTGTCAGTGGCAGACCCAGCTGCCCAAGTACGGCGATCATAACTGTGCATACGCAGGCGATTATTGTAAATCCGACGACCCACGGCTTTCGTCGCTGTGTTGCATCGGAAATTGCGCCGAACACCGGAATCGAAACGACGACGAGCGCAGAAGCGATTCCGTTTACGAGCGCATACAGTGTGTTCGAATGTCCGAGATCCGCGACGAGCCATGCGGCGAAGTACAAAGTTGCGACGTTCATCGAGAACACCGTGTTCGCGAAATCGTAGAGCGCCCAGCCAAGACGCTCTCTGAACGGTGCGAGCGGTGGGTTGAAATCGCCCGCCGCCGCGTTCACCGACATTCCTGGCTCGACTTCGTTTACTGTGCTGGCGCTCATTGATGCCATTTCGATCCCTCGTAGCGTCTGCTGCTCGGGTAACTCTACACCACGAGTTCAGCAGCACAAATACGTACCGTGACGTAGCAGCAGCCGCGTACTCGACGCTGGCTGGGGTTACGGGCAGATTATCCGTGATGAGAGCACGTGCATGTGTAGTCGCGATCGTGATAATGACAGTTGGAGCCTGCCGCGATAACGACTCCAGCCGGATGGATTCTGCACACGGCACCCTGCCGCCCGTCTATCCAGCCAGCCCTCTTGCAAATACCAACTGGGATGGCGAAGCCGGGCCCTTGATGATTCTTGCGACTACCTCCGCCGACACCGCGGCAGTCGTTCTTCCCGAGGCCACTGACAGTAGCATCACCACCTTTCAGGGTATCGCGCCGCCGATTGCGGGGCTCAGCTTCGATTTGTTTGGACGTGCAGGCAAGCTTCAATCTGCTGCTGATGTCGCTGCACTGCCCGCCGTTGATTCCACTGCCGACTGTTATTCATGGCCGCGTGTAAGAGTTCACACTTCGCTCGCAAATTGGCGTGTGGGGTTCGTGGCAAATCGTGTAATTGCTGTGAAAGTGGATTCCATCGAATCGCTTCCCAGCCCTGACTCGGCCGGACTCGCTGCCGCGATTACGCAGACTGCTGCCACTCTTCCAGCCGCCGCCGATCCAGCCTTTCGCGGACTTCCATTCAGAGTGCGATCCGCGTACAGGTTCACACTCGATTCTGTGGATGTTGTCATCGCCGACGTAGTACGTGCCGTTAACGAGGAGGCGAACCCGCGTGTTGAGCATTTGACGATCATTGGAGAGCGTGCTGCCGGCACTCGTGGAAATTTCGACGCTGCGTATTACGCAAGAACGGCGGGTGCGGAAGAATCGACCCAGGTTACGGATATTCTCGCTGTCGTCGAGATCGGACGGGAACGACGACCGGCAGTCGTAGTGGGAATTGAATCCGAGGATGGGGCCAGACTGGGACTGGTCGAGCGCGTATCGCCTGGTCGGTGGAATCTGACCTGGAGAAGCGCCTATACCGATTGCTGACCGAGTTCGAGCTATAACCCGGTCGATGCCCGCGCAAAGCTGGATGGGATCCCATATCGCGTGGCCAGGTGCTCGCTGATTGCTCGCACCCCCAATGTCTCGGTGGCGTAGTGGCCGGCATAAATCACACAAAGTCCCTGCTCTTCCGCCTCTACGGCCGTCCAATGTGGGCCCTCGCCAACGATCAAGGTGTCGATACCCAGCTCCCGAGCCTCTTTCAGCGTGTCAGCCGAAGCACCTGCTCCAGTGCAGATCGCCCAATGCAAAGTCCGGCGACGCTCAGCGAATCTTGTTGATCGTAGCACCGTGTCATTCGCCTTCGAGAACTCGATTGCCGTCTTCAAGATTGTCTCAGTCTCGACATCACAGCTGCCACGGACGCCAATTGAGGACCCTTCGTATTGTGCGAAACTGGCGGTTGGCTCGAGACCAAGCTCTTTCGCTAACAAAACGTTATTGCCAAAAGTCGGATGCCTGTCGAGCGGAAGGTGTGATGAGTAAACCCCAATGTCGTGCTCGAAGAGCTTTCGCAACCGATTGTACGACGCGCCTTTGAGCGGTGTCGCTCCACCCCAGAACATCCCGTGGTGGACAACGAGAAGATTTGCGTTTGTCTCGATTGCCGCATCAATTGCACGCGTCGAAAAGTCCACCGCCGCAGTTACGCCGCGAATCGGCCCCGCATTCTCCAGCTGCAGCCCATTTACCGCGCCCGGGTAATCAGGGACCGATTGCGTCTCCAGCAATCCGTCCAGATACTCGGCTATCTCGTGAATGCTCGGCAAATTTGCGTGCATATTTGTGTGGACAACTAGGGCATAAGTGTGACATCCACACTGCTAACCCATTGCGGGATCAGAGGTTGGACGATAGGTGCATAAGTCTGTTGATTAGTCCGGGATGCCCATGAGCTCGAGCAATCGGTCTAAATCATCTGCGGAGTAGAAGTGCATTGTGATCGTCCCCCGATTATTTGGCCCAACCTTAAGTGCGACGTCGGTCTGAAGAGCGCGCCTCAGGCGCTCTTCGATGCGCCGTGCTTCGGGTGCTTGGCGATCAATTGCGCGAGGTCGGCCTGGTTTATTCCCGGTCCGGGTGGTTGCGACGCCGCGCAGTCTCCGTTCCACTTCGCGTACAGTAAGTCCCTCCGCGACGATCTCCTTGGCGAGTTCCGCGATCTTTGACGGGTCGTCGAGCCCAAGCAGAACCTTGGCGTGTCCCATCGAAAGATGGCCCTCCTGGACCAGCTTCCGAACCGGCTCCGTCAGTTGAAGCAGTCGCACCATGTTCGCGATGGTGGTGCGATCTTTACCTACCGTTTCCGCGATCTGCTGTTGGGTGAGTCCGAACTCGCTTGAAAGCTGGTGGTAGCCCTCTGCCTCTTCGATCGGGTTGAGATCTGTTCGCTGGAGATTCTCGACGAGTGCCAAGGTAAGAATTGTTCGGTCATCGATATCCTTGATGATGGCGGGAATTTCCTTCCATCCGAGATTGGTAGCTGCGCGCAGTCGCCGCTCACCTGCGATCAGCTCGAAGCCATCTTTGCCATGCCGGCGTCGCACGGTGATGGGTTGCAACAAGCCACTTGCCTTGAGGCTTTCCTCCAGCTCTGCGAGATCAGCCGGATCGAACTCCTGTCGCGGCTGAAAGGGATTCGGAACGATTTGTCTAATGGGAATCGACTTGAGAGCGCCTTCGTCACTGGTGGCCAGTCCGGTCGAGCTCCCGAGGAGGGCTTCCAGTCCACGGCCGAGGCGGCGTGGTGTTTTCTCAGTTGCCACCGTCATCTCCTTGCGCGGTTCGTTGGATCAGCTCCTTCGCGACGTTCATGTAAGCCTGGGCACCGACAGATGCGACGTCGTAGAGGATAATCGGCTTCCCGAAGCTGGGAGCTTCTGCCAGTCGCACGTTTCGGGGGACAATGCTTTTGAAGACCTTGGGTCCGAAATACTCCCGGGCATCCTCCGCGACCTGTCGTGAGAGATTGAGTCGGGAGTCGTACATCGTCAAAAGGACACCGTCGATGCCGAGCTTTTCGTTGGCGCTGTGCTGGACACGGTGGACCGTGTTCAGCAGCTGAGAGAGACCTTCGAGAGCGTAGTATTCGCACTGCAAAGGAATCAGCAGTGCATCGGCTGCAACCAGCATATTGATGGTTATGAGGCCCAGAGATGGCGGGCAATCAATGATTATAAAATCGTAGTCATTGCCGATGGGCTGGACCGCGCTTCGCATCACGTGGTCGCGATCGTCCTTGTCTACCAGCTCGACTTCCGCGGCGGCGAGGTCCGGAGTTGCGCCTACCACGTCGAGTTTTTCGAACTGCACAGACGATTGACGGGAAGATCGCAGATCCGCGTTCCCGACCAGGACATCATAGAGCGTTAGAGGGACGTTCTCTTTCTGCAGGCCGACGCCACTCGTGGCATTGCCTTGGGGATCTGCGTCCACGAGCAGCGTCCGTTGTTCCGCGGCTGCCAGACTTGCAGCGAGGTTTACAGCGGTGGTCGTCTTCCCGACACCGCCCTTCTGATTTGCGATCGCGATTATGCGGGCCACTTTATACCGGTAAAGATTCGTGGGAAATCTACCCGGCGCGGCGGGTGGTTTCCACGTGGAACGCCGATTCCGTTCCACGTGGAAACCACCTTTTTACTGTCCCGGAATGAATCTCCAGCGAGTGGTCACCTCAACAGTGACCGTGTCCTCTCCGGGGTTGATCGGAGTCTCGGGCGCCGCAGCTGCCGCTCTCATCATCACAACGGGACGCGGAGGCATCGGCGAATACGAGCCTACGCTTATCTCGAGGAGAGTGCCCAGTGTGCCATGCGCAGCCCGAGCTGCGGCGTCAGCGTCTGCACGGGCTTTTTCGATTGCCATCGCAATCGCGGATCGACGGGCAGCCTCGGTGTTGGAGGCGGAGAACTGCAGGGAGGTAATCATGTTCGCCCCGTGCGAAAGTGCAGCGTCGATTACAGGACCGACCTGGTTGAGCTTTCGGACCTCGACAAGGACGGTGTTCGTAACGTTATAGCCGACAATCTCCGGGTCTTTGCCTTCTTGGTAACGCTGTTCCGGGTAGACGTTGTAGTTGACCGTGGAAAGCTGGTCATTCCCAAGGCCAAGCGTTCGCAGGGCGCTAAGGACCGATTGCTGTTTGGCCGCGTTTTCCGCTGCCGCGGCCGCTGCGGTCGCTGCCCTCGTCTGCACACTGATCTGGATCGTCGCCCGGTCGGCGGTCACTTTTACCTCACCGCGGCCTGCCACCACGATCTGAGGGACGACCGACTGAGAAGAAGCAGAAATGTCTTGTGACTGTACCATTATTGGCGCCATGAAGGCGCCATATATTCCTAAAACGAGGAGTTTCATAGGGATTCAACCTGTTGAAGTAATACCGAGTGCTTCTCTATGGGGAGACGCCCCCCATCGCTTGACTTGCACATCCTATACGACGCGCTCAATGTCGTGAATTCTGTTTAGGTCCATGCCCATGATTCCTTCCAGTTCATCGCGCATGAACATGTTCCCGAATCTCGCGCCCCAGACAATCTCGTTGGCCTGATACGACGAGCGTGAGTGCACGGTCTGGGAAACGGTTTCATCGGTTCCGGTGAGCAGGACCAGCAGCTCCGCGTTTGCCGCTACCAGATCAGCATGGGTGAGACCAGACATTGGGCTCGCTGCATCGATCGGATGTACGACCGTCCAGCTGAGCGGGAAAAAGACAACGCGGTTTCTTTCCAGAGGAAGGTCGTGAAATCGGCGGACAGTGGTACCACCAACCCGCTCGAGCTTTGTCAGAATCGCTTGTACCTGTACTTCGATAAGCTGAGAGCTCCGAGCGTTCGCGATGCGAAACTCCAGGGCGTGTGCTTCACGATACGGAGCCACGATTGCATTGCGACTGTAGATGATGCGTGCCGACGGTCGTGAGAATCTGGCGAAGATCACGCCAGTAGCCAGCGCAACTCCGACGATGTTGAGCAATGCTTCGATGGTAACCAGCGAATTTGCCAGGACTCCTACCGGAGTGATGTTGCCGTAGCCGATCGTGGCGAAAGTGTCGACGCTGAAGAAGAACGCGCGATAGAAAGGCTCGCTCGCAAAACTCCCGGTCACCGACTGAAGTACATCGGGACCGCAGGCGAGATAAGCCAGCGCGAAAAACGTATTGAGGACCAGGTAAGTCGCCGAAATGAATGCGAGGAACTTTGGCCACGATATCGTGAGCAGCCAGTGGTAGAGGCTGAGCGACGATAGAGGATCGAGTCCCTCCAGGGCGACGTTGAAGCTTCCATCGCGGTTGAGCAATCGGCGCCGAGTGCCGCGCGCAACCTCGGCTCCGAATCCGAGATCTCGAAATTCTTCCTGGCGCGCTTCCGCAGCGGCGTCGCCGGTCCCGGCAAGAGAAGGAGTGGTCATCGATGTCGTAGTGGTTACCGGTGACGGGAAAATGGCCTCGGATGTTCTGAAAAGCTACATTCGTTCGATGTCATCCGAAGGCGCATCGATTGGGCGCGCAACACTGCTGATCGTTCTCTCGGCGGTCTGCTTTGGCTCGATCTCTGTGCTGACCGTGCTGACTACCAGCGCCGGGGTGCCGCTGCTGACGGCGATGGCGTGGCGATACGTCATCGCCGCTGCTTTGCTCTGGCTCGTGCCGCAGGTACGGGAGATTCGGAAGGTTCCACGCCGGAAAATCGTGCAGCTGCTGGTGATCGGCGGATGCGGCCAGGCGCTGATCACGTATCTCAGTCTGCACGCCCTTCAATACATTCCTGTTGGTCCACTCGCTTTCCTCTTCTACACGTACCCTGCATGGGTGGCGATCCTCGCTGCCATCAGGCGGACGGAACCGCTCAATGTTGCGCGAATTATTGCGCTGATGCTCGCGCTGACCGGAGTCACCATCATGGTCGGCGCCCCCACCGAGAGACTCAACCCGGTCGGCGTAACCCTCGCGCTCACATCAGCGTTGCTCTACTCCGCGTACCTTCCGGCACTCGACCAGGTCCAGCAAGGTATATCCGCCGTCATATCCACTTTCGGCTTAGTCGTCGGTGCCGCGATCGCGTTCGTAGTTGCCGCAATCGTCGGCGACGAGTTCTTTCTGCCGACGGGAAGGGAAGTCTGGGCAAATATTTTCCTGCTCGCATTCGCTTCGACGGTAATCGCCTTCTCGTTTCTGATTGCGGGGCTCGCCGTACTCGGCCCTGTCAGAACCGCGATCATTGCCACCGTCGAGCCTTTCTTTACCGCGTTGCTGGGGGCTGTCGTCCTCGGCAATGCCTTCCATTCATCGACCTTTGCTGGCGGCGTGTTGATTGCCGCGGCCGTGCTTACGATCGAGTGGAGCTCGGCAAAGGGAGAGTTCAGGTCGCGGTTGCGAGGCGTCGGCGGCGCTCGATCTCGATGACGAGATTCTGCAAGTCACTCGGACTGACGCCTGGAATCCGTGATGCTTGCGCCAGTGTACGGGGCCGAAGCCCCGAAAGCTTTTGGCGAGCCTCGAGTGAAAGAGAACGAATTTCCAGGTAGTCGAGATCGGCATCGAGGGCAAAGTCACCCATCCGACGCATTCGCTCCGCTTGCGCTCGCTCCCGATCGAAGTATCCAGCGTACTTGATCTCGAGGTCGGCTGTCACCACTGCTTGTCGATCGAGATCGGCTCCAACGGCGGTCGCGCGAAAGAGATCCTCGAGGGCTACGCCCTGGCGTTTTGCGACTTCACTTATTCGCAAAGCATGGGCAAGCGGCGCACTTCCCGCGATGGCAAGAATAGGGGCCGCCTGCACGGGGGTTATGTTCGTTCCTTCCGCGATCTCAACTGCGGCATCCTCATGCGCTACTCTGTTCTTAATAATCGCGAGCTCGTCCCGCGAGTAGAGATCGAGTCGTGTGCCGATCGATGCGAGCCGACGCAGCGCGTTGTCCTGTCGAACCGTGAGCCTGAACTCGGAGCGTGAGGTAAAAAGTCGGTACGGCTCGTCGACACCGCGGGTGACGAGATCGTCGACGAGCACACCGACGTAGGATGTCTCGCGGCCCAGGATCAACGGCGCCTTGCCCTGGAATGAGAGCGCTGCATTGATGCCTGCCACCACGCCCTGTCCCGCAGCTTCTTCGTAGCCGGTCGTGCCGTTGATCTGTCCGGCGAGGTAGAGGCCTGGCAGTGATTTTACCTGAAGGGTTGGGTCGAGCTGGGTGGGCGGATAGTAGTCGTACTCGATGGCGTAGCCGGCCCGATTCATTTTCACGTCGGAGAGGCCGGGAACAGTGCGCAGGATGGCCAGCTGGACGTCGGCAGGGAGGGAAGTCGAAAGTCCGTTGACGTAAAGCTCGGAAGTGTCATGGCCTTCGGGTTCCAGGAAAAGCTGGTGCCGTTCGGCGTTGGGAAACTTTACGATCTTGTCCTCGACGGACGGACAATAGCGCGGGCCCCGTGATGCGATGGCGCCGCCGTACATCGCGGACTTCCCAATATTCTCTTCGATCAGGCGCTTTCCTTCCGCTTCGAGGTAGGTGATCCAGCAGGGGAGCTGCGCCGGGTGACGAGTCGTTTCGGCGTCTAGGCGTCGCGGCCCATCCCAAAACTGCGACCACGAGTAGTCAAACTGTTCGACCTCGCTCTTCTGGATTTCGAGGCGGTCGAAACGCACCGAACGTCCATCGATACGTGGGGGTGTTCCCGTCTTGAACCGCGCGACGGTCAAACCGGCCTGCTCGAGTTGCTCTGCGAGGTGGGTTGTCGAGTTCTCACCGGCGCGACCGCCTGCGATGCTCGTCTCGGTGCCGATATGGATCCGGCCGCGAAGAAACGTCCCGGTGGTGATGACGACTCTGCCGGCGCCGAAACGCCGGCGCTCGAGAGTTTCCACACCAACGATCTGACCATCACCGGAGAAAACGAGTCTTGCGACAGTACCCTGAATGGTCTGGAGATTCGGTTGTCGCTCGATCAGCGACCGGACCGCGCGACGGTAGAGTCCCCTGTCGCACTGCGCGCGTGGCGCCCATACGGCTGGCCCCTTGCTTCGATTGAGCATTCGGAACTGGATCATCGCGAGGTCTGTTGCCCTGCCCATGATCCCGCCCAGTGCGTCGACCTCGCGCACGACAGTTCCTTTCGCCACCCCACCGATGGCGGGATTGCACGACATCTGCCCGATTGTCTCGAGGGCGCTCGTGATGAGCGCTACCCGAGCTCCAAGTCGGGCCGCCGCGACCGCCGCTTCGGTGCCAGCGTGACCGGCGCCAACGACAACGACGTCAAATTCGCTTTCGAATGCCGGCGAATGCATACATTAAAGATAGAAGGTCAGGACGACCGTACCGCGAGTTAGTTCCTTATCGAATCTAATTCATGCCGCTCGAGCTACCCCGGGATCGGGCTGTAATCCTCATCCGCCAGGACGCCTTCGAACGTAGCGCGTTGACGCGACAAGCGATCGACGAGCGATACAACCTTACCGATGAAGAGTTCCGCGTTGAGGAGGGACTGGTTGCGCTCGGACCGCTCCCCAACGACGAAATGCTGTCGCAGATGGTTGAAGAATTCGAGGCAAACGGTCTGGTTTACTTCGAAGATTTTTTCGAGCTGAGTGGCAACTGGCCACAGTGGCTGGTCCTCTACGGCCGCAGCGCCAGGCGTCGCCAAAACTAGAATCAGCGCTTTCCGGCGTTAAAGGCGCTGCTCCACCGTCGCCCATTCCTCGACCAAAGCTACTCCGTCCTGGATGCGGTCAATGACGACATCGCTTCCAATCGCGACGGAAGAGCCTCCGAGAATACGCGCCGGAACGCGCACGATATTCCCGGAATACTCATAGGATATCTCACCCGGGCTCGATGGCGTAATCTCCCGGGTAACCGTGGCAAACTGTCCCTGGATGCTTTCTGCTTCGTTCACCGAAGTCGAAGACCCAGCGAGCGCCCACGTGGCAAGCAGGATGATCATCGCGCTGGTTGCCAGCGCGCCGGAAGCGATTGCGATCGCGAGAATGCCCCAGGCCGGCAGGCGTGTGCGTGATGCGAGCGGATACCCGACAGCGCCAAACCCGATCGCGAACGCAGCAATCGCCGGGAAGTTGAAGAACGGTGATGGCGCGCGCGCGCGGTTGCGGCGCAGATGCTCGACGCCGTGCAGCATGGCGAAAACGGCGAGAAGCAGGCCGGCAATGAAGGCGGCGACGAACAGAATTGCGAGAGCGCTCATCTCAGATTGCCGAGCGGATTACAGTGTCAGGAGTCGAGATACTTTCGGAACCATGCAATCGTAGCCGGCCAGGCGGCGGTGGCCGCAGCCATGTTTGCTCCATTCATGCCCGTCTGCTGGCGCAAAAACCCATGCCCGGCGCCCGGAAAGATCGTATAGGAGTAGGTACGGCCGAGAGAACGAAGCGCCGAATCGGCGGCGGGAATGGTTGCATCGACCCGGGCATCGTTTCCTCCGTACAAACCGAGGACCGGGGCGCGGACGGAGCTCAGGTCGCTCGTTTTCGGCGAGACGCCGTAATAAACCACGGACGCTCCAAGTGTCGGCGAATGGACGGCGTGCGCGAAGGAAACACCGCCACCCCAGCAGAATCCGACGATTCCGTATCGCTTCTGCGCCGCTGGGAGCGACATGCCGTACTGCGCGACGGCATCGAGCTGCTTCTGGACCCAGACGGGGTCGAGGGTGCGGATCGCGGCAGTGGCGAGCGGCGCCAGTACACTATCGGGTCCATCGGGCAGGTTCTTCATGGTCAGAAGGTCCGGTGCAATCGCGATGAAACCATCGGCAGCCAGCTGGTCGGCGACGCTGCGCACCCACGACGAGAGCCCGAAGATCTCGTGAACCACAAGTACTACCGGTGCCTTGGTGCTTCGTTCGGGATAGACCACCCATGCCCGCACGCTGTCGCCGTCGCCTGTGCGGATCATCGCCCACTCGCCGTGTCGCGACGAGGCATTGAGCCGCGAAGGAGCGCCGGCTGCGTCAGGAGGGAGATTCCTCGCAGGAGCCGCTACTCCAGTTGAGGATGACGCGCCGTGATCATGGGTATCGGCGACCGGAACCTGACTTGTCGTGCACGCAGCGGCGACCAACGAGATGACCGACGCAGAACGGATTACGGCCGTGTGAGATTTCATTTTACGAGCTCCACTCGTGGACGGGGTTCCGGAACGCCGGTGCGTTCAAACTGCCCGGCGAAGAATTCACCAACGCGATACTCCGCATAATAAAATGGCCGCCACGGCGAAGAGCCAGCGATGAAGCCGGCGTGACCGCCGCGGTCGACGAACTCGATCCGCAGGTTCGGATTGTGGCGCGCAACCGCACGAACATCATCCAGGACCTCGCGCGGAAGCATAGGATCGTCGGCAGCGCTTAATAGTAGCGTAGTGAGTCTAATACGGTCGAGTACCGGCAGGGAACTCGCTCGCCGATAATAATCCTGCGCGTCGCGGTATCCATGGAGCGGCCCGGTTATGAGGTCGTCGAAGTCTTCCAGGGTGCGGAGCCTCGCAATCGCGTCAGGTGGTGCCAGATCGGGAAATCGGCGCTGTTTCTCGCTCGCTTTCCTGCGCAGGGACTCGAGAAAATATCGTTGATACACCCGGGAGAATCCGCGATTGATGCGTCGGGATGATCGCTGGAGGTCAAACGGCACCGAAATCGCCGCCGCCGAGATCAACTGGCGAGGAAGGTCTGTACCGCGCTCGCCAAGAAAGCGCAGCAGTACATTCCCGCCGAGGGAGACGCCCGCGAGTGCAAGCTTCGACTCAGGATTTTCGGTGACGATCCGATCGAGCACAAAAGCCAGGTCAGACGTTTCACCCGAGTGGTAGAAGCGACGAGTACGATTCAGCTCGGATCCGCAGGACCGGAAAATCAGCAGGTCGGCGCCCCACCCACGCCGGGCAGCCTCGTTGAGCAGTCCCTGCGCGTAGTGAGACCGCACTGTGCCCTCGAGGCCGTGCAGGAGAAGCAAACGCGGCGAGCCGCGAGCAGCAGTTAGGCGATGAATGTCGAGGAAATCGCCGTCCGGCGTATCCCAGCGCTCGACTACGGTCGGCGCGGGATGCTGTCGACGGAAAAATTTGCCCCAGAGGGTCTGGAGGTGTGCGGCCGGTATCCACCAGGCTGGCGAATAGATTATTTCACGCGGCACGGGAACGGATCAGGACAACCAGGATGGAGGGAGGTGGTGGAAGTTCAGATCTTCGGGGTTAAAAAGAGTGCCGATACACGCAAGGCTCTTCGGTTTTTCTCCGAGCGAAGAATCAAGACGCATTTCGTGGATCTGATGGAACGCCCGGCATCGCTTGGTGAGCTGAGAAGGTTTGCCCAGAAATTCGGCGTGACCGCGCTCGTCGACCGGAATTCACGGCGCTTCGATGAGCTCGGACTTCGCTACGCGCAACTTACGGACGAGCGGTGGCTGGAGAAACTGGTCGACGAGCCTCTGTTGCTGCGGATTCCACTCGTCCGTAATGCCAACCAGCTCACGGTAGGGGCGGAAGAAAAAACGTGGAAGGAGTGGACAGGGCGTTGAGCCGCGCTGTCGCTTGTGGGTCGAAGTCAACCCAGGCAATATTGCAGCTTCGTCTCTCCCACCTCAGCGAACAGATCACCCCCACGCCACGCCCGTGACCTATCGCGTTCTCGTCACCGATGAGATCGATGCCGAAGGCATAGTGGTACTCGCCGCCGAACCCGAAATCGTCGTCGACGAATTCCCCACTCTGCCCAAGGATGAGCTGCTCGCGCGAATCGCGGATTATGACGCGATAGTCGGGCGAAGCGCGACGCGGATCTCCGCCGACCTGTTGCGCAAAGGACGCAAGCTGCGCGTCGTCGGGCGCGCCGGCGTTGGGGTGGACAACGTCGATCTCGAGACGGCCACCGCGCTCGGCATTGCCGTAATCAACGCGCCGGCGGGCAATACCATCGCTGTAGCCGAGCTCTTTTTTGGCGCGGTCATCTCGCTTCTGCGACACATTACTCGCGCCGACTCGACGATGCACGCCGGTAGCTGGGAACGATCGGCGCTACTGGGTTCCGAGCTCAAAGACCGCACCCTCGGCATCGTCGGACTGGGGCGGATCGGCGGGGAGGTGGCCACTCGCGCGCGGGCGTTCGGGATGAAGGTCGTTGCCTACGACCCCTATATTGCGCAGCCGCGCTTCGAAGCCCTGCGGGTGCAACAGGCGCCATCGCTCGACAGCGTTCTCGAGCAGGCGAACATCCTAACGGTCCACACCCCACTCACCGACGAAACGAAAGGCATGATTGCCAAGCGCGAGCTCGCGCGATTGCCCCAGCAGGCAATCGTCGTCAACATGGCGCGTGGCGGCATTGTGGACGAGAAATCCCTCATCGACGCGCTGAGAAGCAGACATCTCTTCGGAGCCGTGATCGATGCCTACGAAAAGGAGCCGCTGGCCGCGGATCATCCGCTGCGATCGATGCCCAACATCCTGCTCACGCCGCACATCGGTGCTTCGACGACGGAGGCGCAGCGGAATGTCGCACTGGATGTCTGCGTTGCTGTCCGGGATGCGCTGCTCAGCGGAGAGTTGTCGCGATCGATCAACGTCGCCGATGTCGGCGGGCAATGGAGTGAGATCGAACCCGCGCTGACACTGGCGCGGAAAGCTGCAGGTGTAGGGCGCGCCATCCTGGCGACTCAAGGCATGCGCGCGGTGCAGCGCATCGATGTGCGGTCGGGCCCGTCGCTCGCCGCGGCGCGGAGCGCGCTGCTGGCATCCGCCGCGCGTGGCCTGCTCGAAGGAACCGTTGACCAGGAGCGCCTGAATCTCATCAACGCGCGCGCGATTGCGGAGGCACGCGGCATCAATCTGTCGACTACGGAGACAGCCCTCGAGCACGGTCAATACGCCATTGAGATCAGACTGAGTGGCGGGATGCAGGAGATAGCGATCGCTGGAAACGCCCAGCCTGGGCTGGCGCCCCGACTCACACGCATCGGTGCGTTTCATGTGGACGTCCAGCCACGGGACACCCTTCTGATTCTGACGAACAACGATGTGCCGGGTGTGATCGGGCGTGTCGGGACGCTGCTAGGCGAAGCGGGGGTCAACATCGCGGAGTACCATCAGGCGCGGCTGGCGCAGGGTGGCCAGGCTCTGGCAGCAGTGTCCGTGGACGGCGACGTGAGCGACACCATCCGCGAGTCGCTACTGCGACTTCCCGACGTATCGTCAGCTTCGGTTGTCTGCTTCAACCCCGGGTGACCATCAACCTGAGCAACGAGCTTGGCGTCAGGGCAGCATACGAGGCCGACGCTTCCGGAATTCGGCTCGTTCCTGAATTCGTGGCCCGCCCCGAGTCGATCGAGGAAGTCGCAGAGCTGTTGAAGCGGGCGTCGACGGAAACGATACCCGTTACCTGCGCCGGTGCTCAAACCAGCACGACAGCGGCCTCGATCAGCGATAAGGGAATTCTGATGTCTTTGCGCGCGCTCGACCGGATCTCGCCGGTCGACGAGGACACCCGGACCATGACGGTCGGTCCGGGCGCGCTTGTCGGAGAAATAAAGAGAGCCGCCGCGGCCCACGGACTGCTGTTCGCACCGGACCCGACCAGCGAAGAGGAGTCGACAATCGGCGGAGCCATAGCCTGTAACGCATCGGGCGCGCGGACTTTCAAATACGGCGCGACTCGAAGACACGTGGCACGTCTGAAGGTCGTTCTCGCAAACGGCGACGTGGTGGATCTGCACCGCACCAATCTGGAGAAAAACACGGTTGGTTATGCGTTTGCCCACGATCCGATCGATTGGTTCATAGGTAGCGAAGGGACGCTCGGGGTAATCGTCGAAGCGGAGCTCACACTGTTACCACTGCCGCAAGAGGTCGCCGGGATCGCGGTGTTTTTCGGCAGCGAGGGGGAGGCACTGAGGTTCGTCGTTGATGCGCGCGAGTCCCGGTCCGTGACTCCGCGCTGCATCGAGTACTTCGACGACAAGGCGATGTCGATTGCGCGTGCCGGCGATCAGGCGGAGTCTTTACCGCGTTCTGCAATGACAATGGTCTACGTCGAAGAGGAAACCGATCGCGATCTGGATACTATGCTTGGCAACTGGCTGAACCTGATCGAGTCTGCTGGAACCGATCTCGAGCCAATCGTATTTGACGGGGAAGGAAGATTGAAGGATGCACGAAGACTGCGACACAGCATTCCATCTACGATGAACGAGCGCGGGTCTGCGTATCGTGACAACGGTGGACGAAAGGTGTCGACGGATTGGGCAGTGCCGTATCGGAGCCTTGCTGATGCGATCCGGAAGGCGCGCTTCCTGGCGGACGAAAGCGGCATTGATCAGGCGGTGATCTACGGCCACGCCGGAAATGGTCACCCGCATCAGAATTTCATTGCCCGGGACTCCGCCGAGCTCGCTACCATAGAAACGGTGGTCGAGGAGACCCTCCGTGAAGTGATCCGGCTTGGCGGCACGGTTGCCGCCGAGCACGGCATCGGCAAGATCAAGCGGAAATGGCTGCCGCTGCAGATGAATCCGCTTCAGATCGCAATGATGACGGCGGTGAAAAAGGAGCTCGACCCGCTTGGCATTCTCGCCCCCGGCAACATACTGTGACGCGATTCAGGTCGGTCGTGTTCGACGTCGACTCGACGCTGAGCGGGATCGAAGGCATAGACTGGCTGGCATCGCAGCGCGGGGCGGAAGTCCAGGCGTGGAGCGCGTCACTGACCGAGCGCGCGATGAACGGCGAGATTCCGATCGAGGCGGTCTACGGTGAACGGATGCGCGCGGTCAGCCCGGATCGGGCGGAGATCGAAGAGCTGGGGCGCATTTACATTGATCGCATGGTAGACGGTGCGAGAGAGCTGTTTGCCGAGCTCCGCGAGCGGGAAGTAGAAACGGTATTGGTAAGTGGAGGGCTGCGCGAAGCGATCGCTCCGCTCGCCGCAGAGCTCGGGGTCGATCTGAGGCACGTTCATGCCGTTTCGATCTACTTTGACGCCGAGGGATGCTATAGCGGCTTCGAGGAGTCATCTCCGATGACTCGTCAGAATGGCAAGAGATTGGTAGTGGGTGCGATGGGCCTGAAAGCTCCGGTCCTCGCTGTCGGCGATGGCATGACCGATTCAGAGATGAGATCAGTGGTCGATGCCTTCGCTGCCTTTACCGGATTCACGAAGCGGGCGCCGGTGGTCGAGCGTGCCGATTTCGTCATCGAGAATTTTGACCAGCTAAGAGCGCTCATACTGACATGACTGCGGCGAAACCTTTCGGCACTTTTTTTCTGCCCGGGCCCACGGAGGTCCGCGATGAGATCATGGCGGCGATGATCCAGCCCATGCTCCCGCACCGCGGTCCACAGTTCGAAGCCCTCTTCGAGCGTGTTCAGACGGGACTCAAGCCCGTGTTCCTGACCGAACGACCAGTGTACGTAAGCTCATCTTCCGCAACCGGAATGATGGAAGCCGCAATTCGTGCAGCGCCGCCCGGGCGCATTCTCTGCCTCGTCAACGGTGCGTTCTCCGAACGATTTGCGCACATCGCGTCGATGTGTGCGCGTGACGTAGATCGCTACGAGGTGGCGTGGGGTCAGATTCACGCGATACCGCAACTTGAAGAACGACTGTCGATGCGAAAATACAGCGCGATTACCGTCGTTCATTCGGAAACATCTACGGGCGCGTTGAATGACGTCAGATCGATTTCTGATTGCGCGCATCGCCATGGGGCAGCGTGTCTGATCGATAGTGTCAGCGGTCTGGGCGGAGCAGAACTGCGATTCGATGACTGGAAGCTCGACTACGTTTTGACGGGCTCGCAGAAAGCGCTTGCTCTCCCGCCCGGCCTGTCCTTCGCCGTGGCATCCGCGGCATTCGTCGATCAGGCGAGCAACAATCGCGATCGCGGCGTCTATTTCGATATCGTCGAGCTCGATGCTTATGCGCGACGAAATCAGACGCCGAGCACACCGGCGCTCACTCTGTTCTATGCTCTCGAAGCGCAGCTGAAGTCGATTCTCGCCGAGGGCATGGAGGCACGCTGGGCCCGGCACAGAGCGATGGCGGCGCGCACCCAGGAATGGATTGCTCAGATCAGCGACGAGACCGGGAAGAAGCTCGCCAACATCGCACCGCTTGGCTCGCAGTCGCCAACCGTGTCAACGATCCGGCTCCCTGCGGAGGTGAGCGCTGAAAGCTTTACCGGCGCGGTCGCGAAGAAGGGAATCATCGTTGGCAGCGGTTACGGCAAAATGAAGAGCACGACATTCCGGATCGGGCACATGGGCGATCACAATCTGGAGACGATCGGTCGCTGTCTTGCCGCCTGCTCGAGTGTATTGCGTTCTTGACCCAGATATCGGTATCGAACGCCGGTGTTGAATTCGGCGCGTCCAGAATCTTCGCGGGAATAACCTTCACCGTCGGCAAGGGTGACCGATGGGGCATTCTCGGGCGAAACGGTACTGGCAAGACGACCCTCTTCCGTCTGATCACCGGCGCGCTCGAGCCGAGCGAAGGCGCAGTGACACGTCAGCCCGGGCTGGGCATTGCGCTGCTGGAGCAGCATCGCGATTTCGGGGACGCCAGCACGGTGTGGGAAGCGGGCGCCGGCGAATTCTCGGCGTTGTTGGCCCTTGAGCGCTCTCTCGCCGATCAGGCGCAGCTTCTTTCGGAAGCAGGTGAATCGGCAACGCCGCAGATGCTGGCGAAGTACGATCGGGACCTCGAGCAATTCGAGCGCAAGGGTGGGTACACTTTTGCGCCGCGCGTCGACGCCGTGCTGCAGGGACTTGGCTTCGATGCCGAAGCAGCCCGCACGCGGACGCTCGACCAACTGAGCGGCGGAGAGCGCGGAAGGCTGGGGCTCGCGCGACAACTGGTGAGCGCAGCAGATGTCCTGCTCCTTGACGAGCCGACGAACCATCTCGATCTCGAGACCATTCGCTGGCTCGAGGAATACCTCCGTGGTACGGACAAGACGATTCTTCTCATCAGTCACGATCGCGCGTTTCTCGCCAACGTAGTCGACCATGTCCTGCACCTCGAAGGCGGCACGGCCACGACCTACGCGGGCACCTATGAGTCGTTCCTGCTTCAGCGCGAGGAAAGACGATTGAGCCAGCAGCGCGCGTACGACAAACAGCGGAAGATCATTGCTGGCGAGGAGGACTACATCAGGCGCAACATCGCCGGACAGAATTCGAAGCAGGCTAAAGGACGGCGGAAAAGGTTGGGAAGACTTCCACGCCTGAGCGGCCCGATCGCCGAGGATGCCAGCGCGATGGCACTGCGGCTGGAGATGTCCGAGCGCGGCGGCGACCAGGTCGCAATCGCGACGCACCTCACGCTGCAGGTAGCGGATCGGACCCTCATCTCAGATTTCACTGCAACCATTCGCAGAGGCGATGTGGTCGGGCTGTTTGGTCCAAATGGAAGCGGAAAATCGACCTTCCTGCGTGCCCTCGTGGGCGAGATGGACGTAGCAGCGGGAGAGCTGAGACTTGGCGGCTCGGTGCAGGCAGCCTACTACCGTCAGGACATGGCGCAGGTACCACTGGATCGTACTCTTTACGATGTGATCAGCGACCTCCGCCCGCGCTGGGAGCGGCGTCAGGTCCAAGGACATCTCGCGAAGTTCGGATTCTCCGGCGACGAGGCGCAGCGACGTGCCGACAAATTGTCAGGCGGAGAACGTGCGCGCGTCGCGCTGGCGATGTTGGTGCTCGGCCGTGCGAATTTTCTGTTGCTCGACGAGCCGACCAACCACCTCGACATTGAATCGGTCGAGGCCCTCGAGGAAGCGCTCGGAGCTTACGAGGGTACGATCCTTCTGGTGAGTCACGACCGGGCGCTGCTCGAAGCGCTCACCACCCGGGTCTGGGTGCTGCACGATCGGCATATCACCGACTTCCCGGGATCCTTCGAAGAGTGGGAGGAGCAAAGCCGGGAGCGCGAGCACGCGGCATCGGTTGCAGCTGCCGAAAGAGAGTCACTGCGGCGCGTCAAAGAGCGAAAATCGATGAGGCGCAGTGAACTAACCGGGGTCGATAGCCGGAAGGAGCTGCGAGACCTCCGAAGAAGTGTCGAAGAAAGCGAGAAGGAGGTTGGACGTCTGGAGGCCCAGGTAGTCGAGCTGAGCTCTGTTCTCGAGGACCCCGAGCTCTATACGACCCGCGAGGGCACCGAGAAAGCGCTCGTGATCGGGAAGCAGCTCGATGAGGCGCGGCGGGCGCTCGATCTGGCAATCGAACGATGGACTTCAGTCACCGAGCGCGTCGAACAGTTGTCGACAGCCTGAACTCAGAACTCTCCGATAAAACCAATCTCTGGCTCGAGATTCTGTCCGAACTGCTCTCGGACCCTGGATTGAGCGATGGCAATCAGCTCGCGCACATCCTTCGCGGTGGCCTTGCCCAGATTGACCATGATGTTGGCGTGAATGTGTGAGATCTGGGCGTCGCCATGACGAAAGCCCTTCAGGCCGACCTGGTCGATGAGCCGGCCGGCACCCACACCTTCGATCTTCTTGAAAATCGATCCCGCGCTCGGGTGATACTCCAGCCATGGATGCTTTCCACCGCGCCAGCTGAGATTCTCCTGCATGATGCGGTGCATCACCGCGGTATCACCCTGCTCGAGCTGAAAGGTCACCGCCAGCGCGATGTCGCGTTGTTTGTGGAGGGTGCTGGTATCGTACCCGAACTGCATGTAGTCCCGATCGACAACCTTGCGCTGGCCATCGTGAGTGAGGAGCTCCGCGGTGTCGAACACCTCGGCGATGAACATCGTACGCTCGCGCGCGGGGGCCGGGGACAGAAAGTGAAGATTTTGCCAGACAGCGCCGCCGACGGTGCTCGGGATTCCGACGTAATGCTCGAGGCCCGACAATCCGCGCTCTACTGCCTGAGGTATCAGCCTCGCCATCACCGCCCCGGACTCAACCCAAAGTCTGCCTCGGTCGAGAAATTTCAGGTGACTGGAGGTGTTGCGAATCACCAGCCCGCGGAATCCTTTGTCGCCGACGAGGATATTGGCGCCCAGGCCGAGGACGAAATACTCGATCCCCAGATCCCGCGCGGCGCTGACTGCCCCTGCCAGATCGTCGGCCGATGTTGCATCGTAAAAGAGATCGGCTGGACCACCGATCCTGAATGTGGTGTATTGACCGAGAGGCTCATTGCGTTTGAGCCTCTTGGCATCTACACGAGCTGCTAATTGCCCGTAGGTGTCCGAGCGGGCTTTCACTGAATCTGACATGTCCGAAAGAAAAGGTTTCCAGCGTTGCTGCGCCACTCTTGCGCTCGCTTTCGCGTTCCTTGCCCCCGTGCACGCGTGGGGCCAGCGAGCGGAGCTCGAGAAAATCATCCAGCGCAAAGTTCTGCCCAACGGTCTGGAAGTCATCGTCGTCGAGAATCACGGCGTTCCGCTGGCAACTGTGGAGATCGATGTCAAGAACGGGTCATTTACACAGACGCCGGAGTACGAAGGGCTCGCCCACATGTACGAGCACATGTTCTTTCGCGCGGACGCGAAGTACCCCGAGCCGAACGAGTTCTGGGATCGCGCGTCGGAACTCGGCGCCGTCTTCAACGCGAGCACCCAGGAAGAGCGCGTCAATTACTACATGACGGTTCCCACCGAAAAGCTCGAGGACGCCATCGGCCTCGTCTCGGCGGCGATCCAGGCACCGCTCTTTCGGCGCGATGAGCTGGAGCGCGAGCGACAGGTCGTGATCGGGGAGTACGACCGCAACGAGTCGAGCCCGTTCTTCGCGCTCCAGCGGCAGATCGATCTCAAGCTCTATCCCGGGAACTACAGCCGCAAGAACACGATCGGCAATCGTGAGATCGTCTCGACGACAACTCCGGAAAAAATGCGGGCGATCCAGCAGAAATATTACATCCCGAACAATTCTGTTCTGATCGTCGCCGGCGATGTCACTCCCGCAAACGTCTTCGCCATCGCTGAACGCGAGCTCGGAGGCTGGAAGCGCGGCCCCGATCCCTTCGTAACCGATCCGATTCCGCCGATTCCGGCGCTTGCAAAGAGTGAGGGCGTGATCGTCGAGGCTCCGGTGGGCGCGGTTACGGTTCAGGTACAATGGCAGGGGCCGAGTGTGGGGGAGGATCCCAAATCCACCTATGCCGCGGATGTATTCTCTGATGTGCTCAACGATCCGCAGTCGCAATTTCAGCAACGCCTTGTCGACAGCGGTCTGTGGCAGGCGGTAGGGGTCAACTATTACACCCTGAATCACACGGGTCCCATCACAATCAGCGGGCAAACGTCGCCCGAACAGCTGAAGGAGGCGCTCGCCGCCTTGTATGGCGAGATCGCCAAGTTCGATACGCCGGGATACTTCAGTGCGGAGGAGCTCGAGGCGGTGAAGGCGCACCGTGCGGTGACTTCAGCTTTCGACAGAGAGCGTGCTTCGGGATTTGCACATACCCTCGGCTTCTGGTGGAGCGTCGCCAGTCTCGAGTACTACATGGGATACGTGGACTACATGGCACAACAGACGATCAACGACCTGCGCGCCTACGCGCGACGGTACATCCTCGGCAAGCCGCACATCGCGGGAGTTCTGATCGCGCCCGATGCCCGCCAGTCGCTGAAGCTTGTCGCCGATGATCTGGTCATGGCGGGGACGCGCTAATGGTCTCTTCGCTGCTGCTGTCGATTGCGCTGGCTCTGGCGTCCGCCACGACCAGCTTCGACGTGTCAGGCGTGCACGTCATTCTGCGACAGAACAACGCGAACAATGTCGTCGCGGCCAATCTTTATTTGCTTGGCGGAGCGCGTCAGGTTACCGATGCCAATGCGGGCATCGAGCCGATTCTGCTCGACGTATCGGAGCGCGGTACGTTGAAGTATCCGCGGAACCTAATTAGGCGCGCCATGTCGCGACTGGGCAGCGAAATCGTCGTCGCGCCGAGCGCGGACTGGACGATGTTCGGCATCCGGTCGAGTGCCGAGGTGTTCGACTCTACGTGGTCGATCTTCGCAGACCGCGTGATGCATCCGACTCTCAACAAGACCGACGTCAATCTGGTAAAGGCCCAATACCTATCGGGTATCAGGCAGCGCCGGGATGATCCCGATGCGCTCGCCGACTATCTCGCAGACAGCATCACATTCGTTGGCCACCCGTACTCGGTGTCGGTCGTCGGCAACGAGAATTCGATCCAGGCGCTCGATTCCGCCGCGCTTCGTGACTACCAGCAGTCGCAGTTCGTGACGTCGCGGATGCTGCTGGTGGTAGTGGGGAATATCGATCGCGCTCACATCGAGCGCCTCGTGGCGCAGACTATCGGACAGCTGCCAAAGGGGTCGTACAAATGGACGGAGCCGCCCCGAATTCCGGAAGCGCCAACGGCTGTCGTGGTCGAACAGCGCCAGCTGCCCACGAATTACATCCTCGGGTACTACAGCGGCCCGCTGGCCAGCGGCGCCGATTACCAGGCTCTCCGAGTCGCGACATCAGTCCTCACCGGCCGCATGTTCGCCGAAATCCGTACCCGGCAGAATCTCACTTACGATGTGCATGCACCTTTCATGGACCGTGCAGCAACCGCCGGCGGGCTGTACGTTTCGACAGTTGCGCCCGACACGACGCTCAAACTGATGCGCGCTGCGATCATCGATCTGCAGCAGGGACTGCTCGACCCAATCGGGCTTAGACAACTCGAGGAGCAGTTCATTACCGAATATTTCCTCGACAACGAGACAAACGCTGCACAGGCCGACTTTCTCGCGCGGTCACAACTTTACGAGGGCGATTATCGAGAGGCCGATCGTTTCGTTTCCGAGCTGAAGAGCGTTACGCCCGAGGCCGTTCAGCGCGTAGCTCGACGATACATGAAGGGATTTCGCTTTGCGTATGTCGGAGACCCGTCGAAACTGAACATGCGCACCATCAGTATGTTCTAGCGACTTTTGCTCGTGGACGGGAGCTACTCCGCGAACTCTTCAGCGACTGCCCAGGGATCCATTGCTCCGCTGTAGAGTGCGACGCCGATGATTGCCGCGGCCACTCCGCGGTCGGCAAGCGCTCGCAAATCGCCGACGCTTCCGAGGCCGCCTGACGCGAAAACGGGGAATTCAGCGGCTTCCGCCAGATCCTCCATGAGGGGCAGGTCGCTTCCATTCATGGCTTCCTCGCGGTGAACCGCTGTCACCAGTATGCCCGCAAGCGGAAGTCCATTGAGCTCTTCGACGATGTCGAGAACGAGCTTGGGATGAATGCGGGTCCAGCCGTGAGACAAAACTTTCCGACCTCGGACGTCGGCTGCGACGACGATCGAGCCTGGAAATAGCGTCGCCATGTCGGCGAGCCAGTCAGGATCTTCCAGCGCGCGCGTACCGATGACCACGCGCTGCGAACCGTCATTGAGAAGCTGCTGAATCGCCGCGCTGCTGCGCACGCCACCTCCGACCTGAATCTCCACGTCGGTCGTGCCGAGGATGCTCTGAACTTCCGTCGAGTTGTTTCCGCGTCCCGCAACTGCGTCGAGATCGACGACATGGAGATGTCGGAAGCCGTACTGTCGCCAGGCAACTGCGACGCCGACGGGATCCGGAATGCGAATCAACTCCTGGTCGTAGGATCCTGCGGCGAGCTGCACGCACGCTCCTCCGCGAAGATCGAGCGCGGGAATTGCGATCATCTGGCGTCGCGCGACATGAGGGCACGGATCATGAGACGAAAGTGCCGCATTCATTGCATGTCGGCGAGCTTGTGAATAAATTCACAAACTCCGAGGGAAAGTTGCATTCCTGTAAGTGCACTACTGTACGGCTCTGGAGGCCACAAACGATGCAGTTCCAAGGATTCGCGGTTGCAGTTGGATTCATGATGCTCAGCGCTTGCGCAGGCGGCGAAAACAAGCCTGGCGATACAACGCACGTCGCTGTCGACACCAGCGCGACGACGACGACGGCAACCACCGGCGGCGCGTCAGCGACGACGTCCGGTACCAGCACCGGTGCAACGGGCACGATGGCGCCGATCACCGGTACAACCAAGACCGTCAACATGGTCGGTGACGCCAAGGGCTATCGCTTCGAGCCTGCGAACATCACCGTGAAGCAGGGTGACGGCATCAAGTTCGTCGTTGTGAGCGGCGGACCGCACAACGTGGCTTTCGATCCAGCCACCATCCCGGCTGATGTCAAAGGCCAGCTCGATGCAAACATGGGTACGGACAAGATGAGCGAGCTGTCCAGCAACATGAAGATGAATCCCGGCGAGTCGGTGACGATCTCGTTCGCGAAAATCAAGCCGGGTCAATACCCGTTCCACTGCACTCCGCACCTTGCCCTTGGCATGAAGGGGACTATTACCGTCCAGTAGTGCTGCTGGTTAACGCAACAAAAGGCGGAGCCGCGGCTCCGCCTTTTTCACGCAACAGGACTTTTCCGTGCTGCCAAATGCCCGCCAACCCTTAGATTGGAGGGCATTGGGAAGACCTAACGCAGTGGCAACGTCCGATCGGTTACAGTCCCGTTGGCCGCTCCCCTCGCGCCTGCCCCCGACTCAGTGAATCTTTGACTCGATGAACGTTCATAGCATCGCCCGGATGAGCGGCGGCTCTGCCTATCTCTGGATGGCCGCGCGTGCGAGGAACGCGCTGCGCCGGGTCGTGGTTTTCGGGATCGTCGGGGGCGTGGTCTTCATCGGGGCGCTGATCGCGTTCGTGCTGGTCCCACGGAACGCATCCCGGAAGGCTCAGGAGGTCGCGGCCAGAATCGAGACGCCTACTGATTCGGCGCCCATTGTTGCGGCGCGAGACCGTTCGCTCACGGAGCTGAGATCGGTCGATTCGGTACTCGATGCAACCCGCCGGGCCCTGATGCCCGTTCCCGTTACGGTCATCGACACTTTCCCGCCAGCAGTACGGGCGCAGCGCGATTCGCTGAGCGCCGAGTTGGCGACCCTTAACCGCCTGATCGACCGAGCAGAGAACGCTCCCCTGCCCACCTCTTATCGCGCGCTTGCCGCTTCGCCGAGCGTCGCGGCTGATCCGCGAGTGCGCGTTCTGCTCGATTCTCTGGCTGATATCGAGCGGGAACGGAACGCATTCGGCGCCGTCGGCGGTGTCGATCCGGTGTACCTGTCACTGACGTCCAGAGCGACAGCCATCGGCCGCCAGATCCAGGGGATAGCAGATGCAAAAAGGGGCGAGGTGCGCGGCAAGCTTGCCCTGATCCGGCCTACGCCGGCACCCGTAGTAAAGCCTGTCATCACCGTCGACACGATGAAGCTGCTTGCGCAACGTTCCGTGGCGCAGCAGAACGTCACGGCTGCCACCCGGCAGCTGGATCAGATCAATCAAAAGAACATCCGGATCGATCGGGAAACCGCACGAGCCCGAGAGCTGGCGAACGTTGGCGCTCCGCCCTGGGCGATGCTCGCCGCCGCCGCCGTGCTGGCGCTGGCCGTTGGTTTCGCCGCTTCGTTCGGAACAGAGCTCAAGCGTCCGCACATCGCTGATCCGCGGGAAGCCGAACAGATAACCGGCGCACGCGTCCTTACCGTGATCAAGCCTCCGGAAGTCGTTGTCGAGCGAAGCCGGAGACAAGCTGATGTCGAAGCGCCACCACTCATCGACGTAGTGTCGGAGAGCTACCGGACTCTGTATCTGCACATCGCATCGGTCGAAGCCAGTGTCCCGATCGTAACGATTACCGGTGACGATCCAGGCATTGTGGCAACCGTCGCTGCCAACCTCGCTGCATCCGCGGCATACGAGGCAAGAAGTACCCTGCTGGTCGATGTAGATCCAACGACCTGCAGTGTCGCCAGCGTGCTCAGAATTCGGCCGGATCCGGGTCTCTCTGGAATCATTACTGGCGGGGCGACATGGCCCGAAGCAATCGTACCGACCACGATTGGACGCGATCGACCATTGGATGTGCTGCCGAGCGGGACGCGTCGTGCCGGAATGCCCGACGCCGAGGTGGTTGAAGAAGTCCGCAAAGAGCTCGCGCGGATGCAGCGACGCTATGACTTCATCATCATCGCGGCCCCCACTAGCTACGTACAGCGTAGCGCCAACAGCATAATCCCCGCGCCGGATGTGATTCTCTGCGCGCGGATCGCGCACGCAACTGTGAGCGGGCTGAAGAGTGCCGTCGACGGCTTGCGTGGCGCTGACATGCGGGTGCATGGGCTGGTGCTCTGGGATGCGGAAATGCCACAGCTGGAGACGCGCGAGGAAATGCTGGGCGCTACACGGCAGTCAGGAGCGTTCCAGCCGGAGCTGGCGGCCGCGCGTTAGCCTGAAATGGCAGAGACGATTCCCGATCTCAGATATGTACCCAAGCCACGCGCGTACGAGGAGCTCAAAGGCCACGCCGACGCCATCCTCGAGGGAATCGGCGACGATGTTACGGCAATGGCTACGGTTGCAGCGTTGCTGCACCATTCGTTCGGTCACCTCTGGACTGGTTTTTACCGGGCGGTAATTCCGGGACAGCTGCTGCGGGTCGGTCCCTATCAGGGAAGCCTCGGGTGTTTGGAGATCGCTTTCGGACAGGGTGTGTGCGGGGCAGCTGCAGCAGAGCGGCACACGATCATCGTGCCCGATGTGACCACGTTTCCGGGGCACATTACCTGTGACGCTCGGTCACGATCGGAGATCGTGGTACCCGTGCTCAATGGCCAGGGTGATCTTGTCGGTGTTCTGGACATAGATTCCGAGCGGCTCGATGGTTTCGACGCGGATGATCAGCGTGGTCTCGAGCGCATCGTATCCTGGTTTGCCGACAAATAGACAATGACAGTCACGGGCTACTCTGACGTCATCAACCACGCGTTCGCATTCGCGGCGAAGCACCATGATCGTCAGGTGCGTAAGGGGACGAAGCTTCCCTACCTCACCCACCCCGCGAATGTAGCCGTGATACTAACCCGCTACGGTCGGGACAATGACACCGTCGTCGCGGGAATACTTCACGACGTAATCGAAGACTGCGTGCGTGACGGTTACACGCGCGACATGCTGGAACAACGCATCGGTGACAAGTTCGGCGGCAGGGTTCTGGAGACAGTCCTGGCGGTGACCTACCGGCGGCTGGACGACGATGGAATCGAGCTGTCGAGCGAAGAGAGAAAATCCGACTATCTCGACCGTCTAGCCGCGGCGAGCGATAACGCCCGCTGGGTCTGCGCAGCTGACAAGATCCATAACGCAGCGTCGATCGTTTCGGATCTGCGCCGCACTGTGGACCCCGAAACGGTGTGGAACCGCTTCAACACCGGAAAGTCAGCGACCGCGGCGTGGTACCGACAAGTGTTCGACAGACTGCACGAAGTGGGGTTCGACGCGCCGATTATGGCCGAGCTGGATCAGGTCTCCGCGGAGCTGCTGGAACTGGCGGGGTAGTCCGCTAGCTCGCGCTGACCGGGGTTCTCGCTCCGTACCTGCGCTCGACATAGTCGTCGAGAATCTTCAGGAATTCCGGGACGATCGTGTCACCCTTGAGGGTGACCAACAGCTTGCCGTCAACGTAGACAGGCGCCTTCGGCTCCTCGAAAGTGCCGGGCAGGGAGATGCCAATGTTTGCGTGCTTGGATTCGCCGGGACCGTTCACAACGCAACCCATCACTGCGACCTTCATCTCCACGACACCGGGATACCGTTCGCGCCACGTCGGCATCTGTTCACGCAGATAGGTCTGGATGTCTTCCGCCATGTGCTGGAAGAACGTGGAGGTCGTCCTGCCGCAGCCAGGACACGCCGTCACCTGAGGGTTGAAGCTCTGTAGCTCCAGCGACTGCAGGATCTGTTGAGCGACACGGACTTCTTCCGTTCTGTCGCCACCGGGACGAGGGGTAAGTGACACCCGGATAGTGTCGCCAATTCCTTCGGAGAGCAAAATGGAGAGAGCGGCGGTGCTGGCGATGATACCCTTCGAACCAAGTCCGGCTTCGGTCAGCCCGAGGTGGAGCGGATAGTCGCAACGCCGGGCGAGCTGTCGATAGACATTGAGCAGGTCCTGCACGCCCGACACCTTGGCGGAAATGATGATTCGATCATGTCCGAGTCCCATTTCTTCAGCGATGGCTGCGGAGCGCAAAGCGCTCTGCAGCATCGCCTCGACGTACACCTGCTTGGCCGTCTGTGATTCCGTGCTCCGAGCATTGGCGTCCATCAACTCGGTCAGCAGATCCTGGTCGAGAGAGCCCCAGTTCACCCCAATCCGGACCGGTTTGTCGTTGTCGAGGGCGATTTGAATGATCGTTCTGAAGTTCTCGTCGCGCCGTTTGCCTCCGACGTTTCCGGGATTGATGCGGTATTTCGCGAGAGTGCGTGCCGTGACAGGGTACTTGGCTAGCAGCAGGTGACCGTTGTAATGAAAGTCGCCAATAACCGGAACCGAAACACCCATGTCGGCCAGCCGGCTCGCAATCTCCGGGACTGCGCGAGCCGCGTCTTCGTTGTTCACCGTGACGCGAACGAGCCGACTCCCTGCCCTCGCGAGCTCTGCGACCTGAAGCGCGGTGGACGCCGCGTCGGCGGTGTCGGTGTTCGTCATCGACTGTACGACAATCGGATGGGCGGATCCGACGGCGACGTCGCCGACGAGAGCAGTGGGCGTTTTTCTTCGCGTAGTAATGGACAACGGCGCTTGCGTGGGTTGAACTGGTAAGCTAATTCCCTGACCCGGGCGGCGCAGGAAATCCGGCCCGGACTTCCCTTCCCTCAACTGCCTGGACTTCGATGTCTGATACACCCGAGACCGAGGAAACACCGGCTGCGGAAACGCCAGCCGAGGAAAAGCCGCTGGCTTCGGCGCCGGTGAAAGTCAGGAAAAAACGACACACGCTGGTGCTCGTGCTACTCGCCATCATCCTGATCCCAGCGGTCGTTTTTGCTTTGTGGGCATGGGTTGCGCTTGGCTACACCTACGCTGTGGGCGAGCGGGCGGGATACGTACAGAAGATTTCAAAAAAGGGTTGGCTGTGTAAGACCTGGGAAGGCGAGCTCGCGATGGCAAATCTGCCGGGAACGATGCCCCAGATCTTCGCGTTCACGGTGCGTAACGACTCGATCGCGCGTGTCATTGAACAGAATGCAGGCAAACAAGTGTCGCTAACGTATGAGCAGCATCGTGGGGTTCCCACCTCCTGCTTTGGGGAGACTGAATACTTCGTCACCGCCGTACATCGCATGGCACCTTGAATCCTGCGATTGAATCTCTCTATTGTCGGCTCAACCGGTCCTTGCTATTTTTTCTGCCACGTCGGGCCAAGGGTATGGGGAAAGTCCTTCCCAAAGGCTCAAATCCAACGGCGGGGTGAGTGAGACCCGCCAATCAGATTGTCGAGGGTCGGGCGTGTTCCGCTCCCCAAGACACAAATTTTCCAGGAGTAGGGAATGCGTACGACCGGCAAAGTGAAGTGGTTCAACGACGCGAAGGGCTTTGGTTTCATCACCCCTGACAACGGGCAGAAGGATTGCTTCGTTCACTACAGCGCGATCTCCGGCTCGGGATTCAAGTCCCTTGCTGAAGGCGACGCGGTGGAATTCGACATTGTCGAAGGTCAGAAAGGTCCTGCTGCGGAGAACGTGACCAAGACTTCCTGATTGAGTCTGGCTTCACTGGCACAATCTGGCGGGGCGTCTCACTCGAGGCGCCCCGTTGTGTTTTTGGGCGGCCGACCTCGACGTGGCAACGGCGCTACTTCGACAGCGTGCTCGAGCTGCCGGAGCAGCTCGGCTCGAGTTGCAATGAGATCGATCGCGATGACGAGCCGGCCTCCCAAAGCGATCTGTCCGTCGTTTGTTACGATTTTCGTAGCGAGGTCGAGCGCACGTGCCATAGGGATACCGAGCTCTCGGGTGAGGGCGATCGAAGTCGCCAACGGGAGCAAGGCCTCCACGGTCAAACGCCGAGCGACCCCCTGCCGCGCCTGCTGCACCCCTTGGATGCGAAAATGGGACAAGGTGTTGTCGAGCCATTTGGGCCGAACGCCGAGTGCAAGCGCGGCTGTAGCAACGGTATACGCCCTTGCCATAAATTATCCTATACTTCTAGGATAATTTTAACAAGAGCCCTCACGCTAGAACCTGCTACGGTTGCCACTATATTGCCCGGCTGAACGTCCCATTTCGCCTCCGATACCATGCGCCGATTTCTCTTCTCCGCGTTCTCGTGCCTCCTCGTTGTACCGGTCATTGCCTCCGGCCAAAAGACTTATGCGGTGGGGTTGGGCGGAGGCGCCGCGATTCCGGTCGCAAAGCTTGGGGACACCCAAAAAACGGGCTATAACGGAATCGCCGTTCTCGCGATCGGTGCCGCCGAGCTACCGATCGGCATTCGCTTCGATGCGATGTACAACAACATTCTCAAAGCGAATACTGTGGTGCCGCTCCAGGGTGGAGGCAGCGCACCCAGTGCCAATCTGCGCATAGCGAGTGCGCTGGCAAATCTGGTATTCGCTTTTCCCGGAACGAGTGCGAAAGCGTATCTCATCGCCGGCGCCGGCCTCTACAACTCAAAGCCGGACATCAGCGGAGCGAAATCCCAGAACGACCTGGGGTTCAACGGCGGATTCGGGACGACTTTTGGTACGGGGCCGTTTGCGATGTTCATCGAAGCCCGCTATCACAGCGTGTCGCGGAGCACCGAAAAAGGCGGAGTATATCAGTTCGTACCGATAACGCTCGGGCTGCTTTTTTAAACCGCGCGCAGAATCAATTCGTTTCCCCGCGGTGTATCGGTAACCGGCCGTAGCGCTTCGCGAGCAGAGCGCAGCTGGGCCGCCACCGCCGCTGGACCCGTGCCGCCTGGAACTTCGCGCCGCTCAATGGAGCGCGATGGCTCCAGCCAATCGAGAGCGTCGTCGGCAAAAAGCGAGTGTGCCGCCTTGAACGAGGAGAGTGGCAATGCGTCGAGCTCGCAGCCCTCGTGCTCGCTTTCTCTGATCAGTGAGCCGATTGCAGCGTGTGCCTCTCGAAAGCTGGCACCTTTCTCAACCAGGTAATCCGCGAGATCGGTTGCCATCATTGTGCTCGACACCGCAGCGCGCATGCGCCGCGCATCGAAGCGCATTTCGGCCAATGCGCCGGCGACCGCCGGCAAAACCAACAACATGGTGTCGACTGCGTCGAATAGCACCCGCTTGTCATCCTGCAGATCCTTGTTGTAGCCGCTCGGCAATCCCTTCAGCGTCGCGAGCAGAGTAGTAAGGTCGCCGATTGCGCGCGCGCCGGATCCGCGCGCGAGCTCGAGCGCATCCGGATTTCTCTTTTGCGGCATCATGCTCGAGCCTGTAGTAAAGGCGTCTCCGAACTGAACGAAGCCGAACTCGCTGGATCCATAGAGGATCAAATCCTCGGCGAGGCGGGAAAGGTGTGTCGCCATCATCGCTACCGCGAACGCGAGCTCGGCGACGAAGTCACGATCGCCGACGGCATCGATACTGTTTTGCGAGATCGATGTAAAGCCAAGACTACCCTGGAGAAGCACCCGGGAGACGGGGAAGGCGCAGCCGGCAATTGCTCCGGAGCCGAGTGGAAGTATTGCGGCCGCGCGTGAAGCGGCCGCGATCCGGGCGCGATCGCGCTCGAGGGGCCAGAAATGGGACAGCATCCAATGGGCAGCCGACACTGGCTGAGCGCGCTGCATGTGGGTGTACGACGGCATCAGCGTGTCCTGCAGCGAGCTCGCGTGGTCAAACATCACCTGCTGAAGCGTGCGCGCGGCGCCATCCAGTCTCGAGCAAGCGTCGATGGACCAAAGGCGCGTGGCTGTCGCAACCTGGTCGTTGCGACTGCGCCCAGTGTGCAGCTTCGAGGCGACGTCTCCGATTTCCTCGTGGAGAAGTCTATCGATCAGGGTGTGAACGTCTTCATCGGAGGCAACGGGCCGTGCTCCATTTGCGAGCTTTTCACCGACGGCGTTCAGTCCCTGCTCGATCGCTTTGCTTTCCTCGAGGGTTAGAACGCCGGCCCCCCAGAGCGCGACGGCCCACGCACGCGAAAGTCTGACGTCGAACGGCCAGAGCCGGAAGTCGGTATCGATCGAACGATTCAGCGCGTCGAGAGCAGCGGCGGTGGGCGTCGAGAAGCGACCACCCCAAAGCTTGTGGGATGTGTGATCCGACATCATTGCCTCCCTGGCCGTCAGGCGATCGCGAGACTTGCCGGTTTGTCGGCCTTGGTTTCTGCCTCGCGTGCCGCGAGCTCCTGGTCACGAATGGCGCGAACACGTGCGGACAGCCCGAACAAGCGGATGAACCCCGCCGCATCGCTCTGCTCGTAGACGTCGTCCTCACCGAAGGTGACGAACCGTTCGTCGTAAAGCGCAAACTCGCTCTCGCGTCCAACCACCGATGCGGTGCCCTTGTAGAGCCGCAGCGTCACCGAGCCCGTAACTCTTTCCTGGGTGATGTTGACGAATGCGTCGTATGCCTCTCGCTCGGTGGTCCACCAACGGCCCTCGTAGACGAGGTCGGCATACCGCGGGGCGATGAGATCCTTGGCGGCAAGGGTGCGCCGATCGAGCACGAGCTGCTCGAGCTCGCTGTGAGCCGTGTAGAGCAGGGTTCCGCCCGGCGTCTCATAGATACCGCGCGACTTCATGCCGACCAGCCGGTCCTCGACAAGGTCGATGCGTCCGACTCCGTGTCTGCCGCCGATCCTGTTGAGGGTGGTGAGCAGATCGACTGCGTCGAGCTCGGCGCCATTTACGGACACCGGCGTCCCGTTCACGAAGCCAATGGTAACTTCCTCGGACTGGTCGGGTGCGCTCTCCGGCGAAGCGGTGAGCATGAACAGATCGTCCGGCGGCGCCGCGGACGGCTTCTCGAGCACGCCCCCCTCGTGGGAGATGTGCCAGATATTCCGGTCGCGTGAATAAATCTTGTCGCGGGTGGCGGTTACGGGAACGTTATGCGCTTCCGCGTAGGCAATGGCATCCTCGCGGCTGCGAATATCCCATTCCCGCCACGGCGCAATGACGGGGAGATCAGGAGCGAAGGCCGCATAAGTCAGCTCGAAGCGAACCTGATCGTTGCCCTTTCCGGTGCAGCCGTGAGCCAGCGCATCGGCGCCGACTTTGCGCGCAATCTCTACCTGGCGTCTGGCAATGAGCGGACGTCCCATCGAGGTGCCGAGCAGATACTTCCGGCCATAGATGGCGCCGGCGCGGAGGGTGGGCCACACGTACTGCTCGACGAATTCCTGACGGAGGTCCTCGACGTAGCATTCGTCGGCACCCGATGCGATCGCTTTTGCGCGGACGCCCTCGAGCTCGTTGCCCTGGCCGATGTCGGCTGCAATGCAGATGACGCGGGCACCGTAGCGCTCCTTCAACCAGGGGACAATTATCGATGTATCAAGCCCGCCGGAATAGGCGAGGGCGATTGTGCGAATCACGGGCGCCTCAATAAGTATTCAGAATGACTGAATATTTAATCGGTTCTGACTGGCCCGTCAATACCGGGTCAGGGCTCGCCGGCCATGGAGCGGAGGCGTCTCATGACCCGTTCCCGCGCCGCGACGGAGCGGCAGATTATGAGAATGGTATCATCGCCGCCGACGGTGCCGAGGATGTCCGACCAGGCCTCACCGTCGAGCGCGGCGGCGATGGGTTGAGCGCCACCGGGGACGGTGCGCAGGACGAGCATCTCGCTGACACCGTCCACGCGCAGGAAGAGCTGGGGGAGGAGGGTGTCGAGGGCGGCGCGACTCTCCTCTATGCTTCCGTCGGTAATCGCGTACCGTGCCCCTTCGGGGGTGGGAACTCTGGCGAGCCTCAATTCGCGGAGATCCCGGGAAAGAGTCGCCTGGGTCACGTCCCACCCGCGCTGGAGCAGGAGCTTTCGGAGATCTTCCTGGCTGCTCACGATTCGTGAGCCGACAATCTCGAGAATTGTATCGTGTCGTTCGCGTTTGTTGGCCACGAGCGGATTCTAGCACCGCCCACCGGGATGCGCGAGCGGGAAGACGCGGATCATTGACGCGATGTGAGTGTAATGTTATGCATTATCTATGCATAAAATTCCGGTCGGGGTTCTGGGTGCCAGCGGCTACGCGGGGAGGGAGCTATGCGGCTTGATCGCGCGGCATCCGCGGCTCGAGCTGGCGTTCGCGTCTGCCAACGAACAGCGTGGCCAGAAAGCGCGGATCGGCGCCGCTGAGATCACCTACGTCGCTACCGAAGACGCGCCGCTGGACCGGGCCGAGCTCGTCTTCACGGCGCTGCCGCACGGGGCGTCAGCGAAATGGGTCGGAACCGCGCGCGGGACCGGCGCGCGGGTGGTTGACCTCTCCTCCGACTTCAGGCCCGGGGCGGGGGCTGCGAGCGACATGCAGAAAGCACCATATGGACTCACGGAGCTGATGCGGTCCAGAATCCCCGGCGCGGAAATCGTCGCGAATCCGGGGTGCTATCCAACCGCCATCCTTCTAGCGATCGCACCCCTGCTCAAGGAGCAGTGGATGGTTCCGGGTGCAACAGTGAACGTTTCGGCCGCGAGTGGCGTAACCGGCGCCGGCTACACTGCGCGGCCTGATCTACTGTTCGCCGAAGTGGCGGAAGATTTTCGGGCGTACGCAGTGGGGAATGCTCACCGGCACATCGCCGAAATGCAGGCCGTGGCTGGAGAACTGAACGGCTCAGATGTGGACATCCTGTTCACTCCGCACCTGCTGCCGGTGGCTCGCGGCATCCTGGCGACGATCACGGTTCCGGTTAAGGAGTATGTCGACGATCCGCTCGAGCTCTGGCACACGATGTACGCGGGCGAGCCGTTCATCGAGATTGTCGATCAGCCGCCGTCCCTGCGTGATGTCGTGCGCAGAAACGTCGTAAGGATGAGCGTGGCAAAGGCGGCGAACATGAAGCAGCCGACTCTGATCATCATTTCAGCGATTGACAACCTGGTGAAAGGCGCGGCAGGTCAGGCACTCCAGAACGCAAACGTGCTGTTCGGCATCGACGAGCGGGCGGGACTTCCGGTCTAATGCGCGTCGTCAAGATTGGCGGGCGGGCACAAGCCGACCCATCGCTCGCCGCCGCGATCCGAGTTGCATGGTCGGCCACGCCGGGAGAGCTGTGCATCGTGCACGGCGGGGGCGACGAGGTTTCGGCAATGCAGCGGGCGTTGGGGCGCGAAGCCGCGTTCGTTGGGGGACGCCGCGTTACATCGAAAGAGGATCTCGATCTGCTGCGCATGGTGCTGTCGGGGATCGTCAACAAGCGCCTGGTAAACGGTCTCATCGCGGCCGGCGTACCGGCGCTTGGGTTGTCCGGCGAGGATGGCGCGCTCATTCGTGCGGAGATCATCGACGAGGCGTCCCTCGGCTTCGCTGGTCGTCCGACAGCGATCAACGTTTCGTTGCTGAGCGCACTGATGTCGGCGAAGTATTTGCCGGTGATCTCACCAGTGGGCTACAACGCGTCCAGTCCGACGGGCGGATCACTCAACATCAACGGTGATGATGCGGCCGCGGCAATCGCCATCGGGTTGGGCGCAGACGAGCTTCTCCTTATTGCCGATGTCGAGGGAGTGCGCGGCGAGAGCGGCGAAGTTGTATCGAGCCTGAACGCTCAAACCGCGACCGATCTGATCGAAAGCGGAACTGCGAACGGGGGCATGGCGGCCAAGCTCGAATCCGCCATCGCGGCGATTGCGGCAGGTGTTGCGCGAGTAAGAGTTTCGGACCTGGCCGCGCTCAGCGATGAGGATCGCGGCACATACATCACAGTATCACAGAGCGTTGCCATATGACTACCGCTACACTGCCTGAAGAGGTCGAAACCGTGACGGCTGCACCTGAGCGCTCCGTGCTGCTCGGCACTTACAAACGAGCCCCGATGCAATTCGTGGGCGGTGAAGGAGTGGAGCTGATCGACACGGACGGCCGTCGATATCTCGATTTCGCCAGCGGAATCGCGGTCAACGCGCTTGGGTATGGCGATCCCGGTATCGCAGCTGCGATCACAGACGCGCTGGCAAGCGGGCTCATTCACACCTCGAATCTCTATCGCACGGAACCCGGCGAGCGACTCGCGGAGAAGCTCGTCGACAAGTCATTCGCGTCGAAGGTGTTCTTCTGCAACTCCGGCGCGGAGGCCAACGAGGGTGCATTCAAGTTCGCGCGGCGGTGGGCACGACAGGCAGGCACCGACGCCAAGGTGGAGATCATCGCACTCCGGGGCGGCTTTCACGGACGGCTGTTCGCCTCTCTGGCGGCGACCGACCGGCCCTCTTATCGCGCACCGTTTCGTCCTCTCGCGGGCGCTGTCTCGATCTGCGAGCGCGACCTGACCGAGCTGCAGACAGCTCTGGATTCCGAAACCGTTGCTGCCGTGATCGTCGAGCCCATACAGGGTGAGGGCGGTGTGCGCGCGATCGATCCCGATTTTCTCCGCCGGCTGCGCGCCATTACCGCCGAGCGCGAGATTGCGCTGATATTCGATGAGATCCAATGCGGTCTCGGGCGAACGGGGCATTTCTTCGCGTACGAGAGCGTAGGTGTCACGCCGGACATGGTGACGCTCGCCAAGCCTCTGGCTGGCGGTCTGCCAATGGGTGCCGTGCTCGTGTCGGGCGAAATTGCCGCTGCGATCCAGCCGGGTGATCACGGCACGACGTTTGGCGGTGGGCCGTTCGTTGCGTCGGTTGCCAATTACGTCGTCGACCGACTCTCGGACCCGACGCTACTCGAAGCGGTACGCGAAAACGGGCGCTGGCTGGGAACCGAGCTGGACGGCATCGCGCGGCGCTCGGGCAAGGTGCGAGCGATTCGCGGCACGGGGTTCATCTGGGGGCTCGATGTGGTCGAGTCGGCGAATGCAGTGGTGAAGCGCGGTTGGGATGAGGGTCTGCTTGCTCTCACCGCCGGCGAGCATACGGTGCGGCTTCTCCCGCCGCTGATCATGGATCGTTCTGATCTTGCGCGAGGTCTGCGGATTCTGGAAAAAATTATCACCCAATAGCGCGCAACGAGTCGCGCAGCACACTGGTCCGGGTTAAGATTTCCCGGACCATTTTTTCAGGGACGCATGGCATCGACGGCACTACCGCCCCTTTGCCTCATGGCGCTTCTCGCAGCTGCGGGGTGCGCCGCAAATCCGACGGTTGCAGGTAATTCAACGGTCGCGGCTTTCTCCGATACCGTTGCGGCACGACGGGTTTTCATCGAAAACATCGACGCGATTCACAAGCGCGACCGCGCGCGTTACCTGGCGACTTACCTGCACACCGATGCACTGGCCCGGAACGGTCCGGGCGGGCTCGAGCTCGGCTACGAAGGCTGGAGTGCGCGGCGTGATTCGACGTGGCCCGACACCCTGATCGCAAGGAACCTGCGAGTGCATTCAGTCGCGCCGGGCGTCGTTTACGGAACGTATTGCTACACCGTAACCCAGAAAGACACGACTTCCAGCGGAGTATCGGAACGCATTTTCGTGAAGACGGACTCAGGCTGGAAGATCGCAGTCACCACCGCGTTCGGGCTGCCAGCCGGGGCGCCGGCGCAGTGCAAATGAGGCCGGGTAAGAGCTCGCTGCAGCCCGTCTGGAAAGCACTCGACGAAGCGCAATTCGGACTTCGCAACATCCTGAATCTTCGGGAGTCGCTGCCGAGCGCGGCCGACGCGCGGCATCGCGCCGAGGCGTGGCTTCGCGAGCGGCAGATCAGTCGCGCGAGCGAAGTTCTGATAATCACCGGCCGGGGAAACCAAAGTCCGGGTGGGGTGTCGGCGGTCAGAGGCGCGATCGTTTCTCTGCTGCCGGTGTTGCGTCGGAGAGGCGTGCTCAGCGAGTGGCGCGAGCATACTCCAGGATCGTTCGTGGTGAAGCTGGCTCCGATAACGGACCTCCTGGAGGCGCCGCGACGGAAACGTGACCGTGATCAATCTCCGTCAGCCGCGGATCCGATGCAGCTGGCGGCGCTCGATGCATCGACCCTTCGCCTGCTACGACGCCTGGCCGCGCGGTCGCTCGAGATACTGGGCGTCCGCGACACCGACAAGTTCATCGAGGCAGAAATGGTCTCGAAGTTCAACTCGCTCGCGGGAGGTATTCCCGCCGGCATCGATGGTGAAATACGGCTCAGGGACGCGATTGCCGCAGCGCTCGAGCAACTCGACGAGCAATAGCTCTCCAACATTCGATCAATTCAGAACATGAGACAAGCATTCGGTGCCATCTGCATCCTGCTGGCAAGCGTTCCGGCGGCCGCGCAGAATCTTCCCGGGTATTCCGCGTCTGCGGCGCAGCAGGAGCGTGCGTTGGAAGCCGACGTGATCACGCGTCCGGTCGCGTCAACCGCGGCGGCGCATTCGAAATTTCTTTCGATGCAGCCCCACATGGCGGGAACGCCAGCGCAGGAACGCACGCGGGACTACGTGGTCGCCCAGATGAAATCATTCGGGCTGGAAACAGAGGTGCGCACCTACAAGGTCTGGATGCCGCATCCGATCAGCACGCGCGTATGGAGACTCTCCCCCCATCCCGTCGAGCTCAAGCTGGAAGAAGGGCCAATTGCCGAGGACACCACGTCGGTCGCATTCAAGCAGGTGATGGCGTTCAACGGCTATGGTGCACCGGGTGATGTGAGTGGCGAGGTGGTGTATGTGAATTACGGACTGATCGAAGACTACGCCCAGCTCGATTCGATGGGTGTCTCCGTAAGGGGGAAGATCGCAATCGCGCGCTACGGCCGCTCCTATCGCGGGATCAAAGCAAGGGAAGCCGAGAAGCACGGCGCAAAGGGCCTGCTCATTTACAGCGACCCGGCGGAGGATGGCTTCATGCGCGGCGACGTTTATCCCACAGGTCCGATGCGACCGGCGAATGGAATTCAGCGCGGGAGCGTAATGAATCCGAATGGCGATCCGAGCACGCCTGGTTATCCGAGTGTGGCCGGCGCGAAGCGGATCGCGCTATCGCAGATGGAGGTGCCGCGCATCCCGGTGCTTCCCATCTCTTATGGAAACGCCGCCGAGCTGTTGCGCGGACTCGATGGACATTCGATCCCTCAGAGCTGGCAGGGCGGCCTGTCGTTCCGATACCACGTCGGGCCGGGGCCGGTACGCGCGCGAATGGCGGTGACGACGGATGCGGCAACGCATCCATACAAGGACATCTGGGATACATTCGGCGTCATTCGTGGCAGTGTGTATCCAGACGAGATCGTGATGATCGGCGGCCACCGTGATGCCTGGGGACCGGGCGCCGCCGACAATGTCAGCGGGACAGTCAGCGTGCTCGAGGCTGCACGTGCGATTGCCGAGCAGGTCAGGGCCGGAAAGCGCCCGAAACGAACGATCGTGTTCGCGACCTGGGATGCGGAGGAGTGGGGACTGTTGGGTAGCACCGAATTCGTCGAAGAAGATTCGGCGCGACTCCGCGACCACGCCGTCGCTTATCTCAATCAGGACGATGTCGCGAATGGGCCGAACTTCGGCGCGGGCGGATCTCCTTCGTTGCGAGCGCTGATCAGGGATGTGGCGAGCGAGATCCCGGACCCAAGCCGTCAGGGAAGCGTGTACGATGTGTGGCGGAGACGAGCAAATCTCGCCGCCGATTCACTGGAGCCGCAGATGGGAGATCCGGGTGGAGGATCCGACTTCGCGGGATTCTACAACCATCTTGGGGTTCCGATTGCCGATTGGGGGTTCGGCGGACCGCAGGGTGTGTATCACTCAGCGTACGATTCTTACCATTGGATGTCGAAATTCGGTGATCCGTCATTCGAGGTCCACGCGACGACGGCGCGACTTGGCGCGGCAATGCTCCTGCGACTCGCCAATGCCGATGTGCTCCCATACGACTATGTGGAATTCGCCCGTACAATGAGAAAGTTTGCCGGTCAGGTATCGCAATCGATAGGCGACAAGCGGTGGAAGGTATCGGGGGCGGGTTTGTCGGAAGCAATCGACAAGCTCGAAGTCGCCGCCGCCGCCTTCGCGAAGGCGCGGGACGACGCGCTTACTGCTCAGCCGTCTACCGATCGCATCGCGCGCGTAAACCGCGCATTACTCCAAGTTGAACGCCAGCTTACACGGCCGCAGGGGCTCGCGACGCGCCCCTGGTTCCGAAACGTGATTTACGCATCCGACGAGAACAATGGATATTCGACGATGGTATTTCCGTCGGTGAACGAAGCAATTCGAGCCAATGACGAAGCGCTTGTCGGAAGAGAGTTGTCCGATCTCGGCGAGCGCTTCAATGCTGCAACACGCGCTCTGGAGGAAGCGACGACGCTATTGGTCTCGAAATAGAAAACAGCGGTCCATCTTAGGCCCGGACATTGCGATAGATCGACGCCGACGAGAACGCATTGGCAGAGAGCAAGATGAGAACCGGGCAAGCAGAAGTACGCCGCTCACGACTCACACCGGAAGAATTGGCGCCGATCTCCGCGTATGGTGCAAAGGCGAGTTGGCCTCCAGGATTCCAACTGTATCAGCGTGGATCTCCGGCGGACGGCGTGTTCATCGTGCTGGACGGCCATGTCATGTTGCGGAACAAAATCAAAGTCGGTCGCGGGTTTGTACCTGTGATCGCAACGGCCGGCCAGACATTCGGCAGTGAAGGTCTGACGACGAACAGCCGTTACGTCACTGACGCGAACGCCTCGGAAGAGACGACGACGATGTTTCTGAGCGGACCGCAGTTCCGCGCTTTCGTCAGAGAGCATCCCGCGCAGACGATCCCACTGCTATCGCAAATCATGTCGGAGCGCGCGTACCTGCTCGAGAAGCTTCACGAGCTAGCGGCGCTGAATGTCGATCAACGTCTCGTCTCAACTCTGACGCATCTGAGCACCGATCGCAGCTTCACCACCGCGGACGGGCGGCTCAAGCTCGAAAACTGCCATCATCGTCTCCTCTGTGAGATGGTCGGCGCAACGCGCGAGTCCATTGCGCTGGCGCTGAGTCGTCTTGTGTCGGCGGGCATTGCCGAGAGGAAGGGAATGACGTTTCTGATCGAGCCGGGCTCGCTCGCTCCGACGCTTGGAGAGAACGGTGATCACGAGGCGCGGCTGCAGGTCGCAAGAGAACTGGCTACGTAACGAGGACGCATGGCCGATCAGCGCGGCGCTGAAAGCGATATTCTCAATGGTGCTGAAACGATCGACTTGCAGGAGGAGGGCTCGAAAGGAGTCCTCCTCCTGCATGGTTTTGGGGACACGCCGCAAACGCTGACGCTGCTCGCGCGACGATTGCGCAAGGCAGGCTACGGCGTATTCGCGCCTCTGTTACCCGGACACGGCCGTACCATGCGCGCTTTCAACGAGTCGAACGCAGACGAATGGATCGTTGCGTCAGAGAAAGCGCTCGAGAAAATGCAGTCGCGGTACACGGACGTAAGCGTCGTCGGGTTGTCGATGGGAGGCGCCCTCGCCACGATCGTCGCTGCGGCAAACGAAACCGTACGATCGCTGGTGTTGATCGCGCCTTATCTCGGGATGCCGTTACCACTTCGGCTTGCCGCGCGGACGCACTGGCTGTGGGGCCCGCTGGCTGGCGAAGTGAACGCCCGGAACCCGCGCTCGATCAAGAATCCGATCGAACGGGAAAAGAATCTCGCTTATGGTGCCGTGACCGGCCGCGCACTGTTCGAGCTGTGGAAAGTCGTGCGGCGTGCCCGAAAGACCTTATCGGCGGTAGTCGTTCCGACGCTGGTCATCCAGTCGCGGGAGGATCCGCGCATTGCGCCCGGTGTTGCCGAATGGGTGCTGGCACAGCTCGCGAGCAGGGACAAGAAGCTCGTCTGGGTGGAAGGCGGCCACATCATCACCGTCGACTACGGTCGCGAGCGCGTGTTCACCGAGGTCGAACGCTGGCTGTCGCAGCACGGAAGTTCCATCGCGACAGCCGCCGGCGGTTGACCGGCAGCTGTCGCGGATCAGGATCTAGAAACGGTCTTGCACGAACTCCGTTACACTGTCAACGGCGCGCTCGCCAAGGCCAGCCGCCTGTTGCACCACTCCCGTCGCAACGCGTTTCACGCGTGCAACCGGTGATTGGGAGCGCCGGCGCGAGCCACCGCTTCTTTTCCGTCCACCACTCTTCCGACTGCTGCTCTTGCGACCGCTGCTCTTGCGACCGCTGCTCTTACGGCCTGAGGAGCGGCTACCAGATTTGCGGGAGGACTTGCGTGCGCTACTGCCGCGACGACGCGATGACGACTTCCGTCCACCACGTGCGCGCGAAGAGCTGCGCGAGCTACGGGAGCTCCGGCTGCTCGAACGCTTTCTAGCACCACCGCGACTGCGCCCGGACGATCCGGCGCGCTTTCTACCACCACGTGAACGACTGGACTTCTTGGCTGCAGCCATGGGAATGCTCCATGTACTAGGGTTCGTAGCACCGATAGCAAGATTCGCGCACAATAGCGCGCGACTGTTGGCGCCACCGGTGCATCACTGCTTCGGAGAGACGTCAGAGTCGGCGGGTTTCGCCATGCCGCATGATCCACAGCCGACTGCGGTCGCGTCCTGCCGTTTCCCAAAGGGTGCGCATGCGGGCCGGCGGCTCGTCCATCGGCTCGTCGGTCAGCTTGAACGTCCCCCAATGCGCCGCCGCCACTATCACGGGCTGGCCGGGCTGCTCCGCCTCGAGCTGCGCGACTGCCTTCAGGCAATCATCGGGGTTCATGTGAACGGAGCCCATGAACCACCGAGGCTCGTAAGCTCCGATCGGCAGAATGGCTACGTCGAATGGTCCATAACGAGAGGCGATCGCTCCGAACTCGGGATGGAGCGCGGTATCTCCACCGAAGAAGATCGACCGATCGGCCGAACGAAGAATCCAGCCGCACCAGAGCGTGGCGTTCCGTTTGCCCAGGGTGCGCCCTGAAAAATGTTGAGCGGGCACACACGCCAGTCGCAGCGCGCCGACCATCGCTTCCTGCCACCAGTCGCGCTCCGTGACATCTCGGGCACCGCGCTCTCGAAGGAACGTCCCCACGCCCAGTGGAGCGAACCAGAGAGCCGCCGGATATCGAGCGGCCAGTCTCGATACGGTGCCTGCATCCAGGTGGTCGTAGTGATCGTGTGAAAGAATGACGGCGTCGACAGGCGGAAGTCGATCGAATTCCACGGCGGCGGGCACCCACCGCTTTGGTCCGACGAACTGGACCGGGGACGCCCGGGTGCTCCAGACCGGATCGATGAGGATGTTCAAGCCGGCGAGCTGTACGAGGAAGCTCGTATGGCCGACCCAGGTGATGGTCAGCTCGTTTGGTGCCGCCCGCGGTACGACGAAGCTCGGCTCCTCGCGCGGGAAGGATTCCGGATCGGGATCGGCGCGGCGCGGATTTCGCCGTCGTTCGACCAGCGACCATTTGAGGAAGTCCCGAAACCCATGTTGCCGGGCGTCGGGCCATGGATTCCGGAAGCCGCCTTCTGGCCGGTGGTGGGAGGCGCTGGTCAATTTATCGTCGTTCACAGGCTACCATGTCGCAACCAATATCAGACTTGCCTCGAGTGAGAGCGCCCGAATTTCCAGCGGGCCTCGACTGGATACACACCGACGGGCATCCCCTCACGCTGGAAAGCCTGCGGGGCAAAGTCGTCCTTCTCGATTTCTGGACGTACGGCTGAATAAACTGCATTCACATCCTTCCGCAGTTGCGGAAGATCGAAGAGCGGTTTCCGACCAACCTGGTCGTGATCGGAGTGCATAGCGGCAAATATATCGCGGAGCGCGAGACGGCCAGGATTCGCGAGGCGTCCCTGCGCTACGAGATCGAGCACCCGATCGTGAACGACCGGCAATTCAGAGTGTGGCGATCCTACGCCGTACGTGCGTGGCCGACAGTCGCCGTCATCGATCGCGATGGCTATGTGGTTGGTGCGCACGCCGGCGAATTTACCGCCGAGATGTTCGAACCACTTCTCGAGGCGCTGACAGCAGGACTCAGCTCGGACAGGCCAGCGCACTCCGTCGAGCCCGAGCGGCCAGCGATCGAGCCGGGTCTGCTCAGATATCCGGACAAGCTTGCGGTCGATCGCGCACGGATCGCCATCTCCGACACCGGACACCACCGAGTGATTTACGGGGAGCTCACGAGCGCCTATCGAATGAAGATCAACAGAATCTTCACCGACCTGAAGCCGGGGCCGCAATCTCGAGGGGGCGTACGAGCTTTTCGATCGCCACAGGGCCTCGCGTTCGCCGGCGAGAAGCTGTACGTCGCAGACTCGGAGAGTCACATCGTCGCGGTGTTGGATCTCGCGCGGGGTGACGCGAAAGTACTGGCCGGGACCGGCGAGCAAATGCGCACCCGCGCCGATCGCGCGAGTGGCGCGTTGTCGTCGCCGTGGGATCTCTGCGTAATCGACGGCATTATTTACGTGGCAATGGCTGGAGTACACCAGCTTTGGGCAATCGACGCGGCAACCGGCGCCGCGCACGTGCACTGTGGTGCGGGTGGTGAAGATATCGCCGATGGACCACTTGGCGAGGCGCTATTGGCGCAACCGATGGGAATCGCGACCGATGGGAAACGCGTCTATTTCGCCGACGCCGAATCGAGCGCGATCAGGTGGGCGGACACTGACAGAGCTGGCGCGGTGGGAACCATCGTCGGAACCGGACTGTTCGACTTCGGCGATGCAGATGGCAGAGGGGATAAGGTCCGGATGCAGCACCAGCAAGGACTCGCGGTGTGGAACGGCGAGGTTCTCGTCGCTGATTCATACAACGATGCGCTGAAGTGGGTTAACGTCGAGACACGGGAAGCCCGGACGTGGGTGCGCGGCTTTCATGAGCCTGGCGGTGTCGCTGCAGGCGAGCATCACGCGTATGTTGCGGATACCAACGCGCACCGGATCATGGTTGTCGATTACGAGACCGGCGCGGCGGAGGCTCTCGAGATCGCAGGCTGACTGGACCAGTAGCGCGGTGCGCATGGCCGACTGCGAAGCGCTGGCCCTGACGTTGCTCCACATCACGCCGGCACAACAACTCAAACACCATGACGCTGAAGACATCTACTTTCCTCTTCGTCGCACTCGTCGGCTGCGCGCAGCAGGCACAGCGACCTGTAGTTCTGGCGCCCGTGCGGATGGACCAGCCGGCTGAGCAGAACTCGCCCGTATTCGAGACACAGCGCGACGATCCGTTCGCGACGACAAACCGGATCGACTGGCCTGGGCCTAACGAGTACCGATCGTCGAGCGGCAAGCCAGGGCCGGACTATTGGCAGCAACGCGCCGACTACACGATCTCTGCGACTCTCGATACTACTCTGACAGAAGTGTCGGGCTCGGTTCAGATCAGCTACACCAACAATTCTCCCGATACCCTGCGCTATGTCTGGCTGCAAGCCGACCAGAATCTCTATCGAACCGGAAGCAAAGGTTCGGCGCTCTTCCCCGCGGATTCGCGGTGGGGTGTGAGGGGTTTCGAGGGCGGGTACACTCTGAGTGATGTTCGGGTCAACGGCACGGTCGTCACGCCCCGCATCAACGACACGATGATGCGGCTCGATCTTCCGAGCCCGCTGCCGCCTCACGGGGGGAAGACCACGATCTCCATCCTGTACTCCTTCAAGGTGCCCGAGCACGGGTCGGATCGAATGGGGCGTGACAGCACTCTGTATGAGATCGCGCAGTGGTACCCGAGGATGGCCGTTTACGACGACGTTCGGGGCTGGAACACGGACCCCTACCTCGGTCAGGGTGAGTTCTATCTCGAATACGGTGACTTCGATTATTCGATCACCGCGCCGGCTGGCTATGTCATCGCCGGCAGTGGAGTGCTGCAGAACCCCGACGACGTATTGACTGCGGAACAGCGGCGGAGACTGGCGACGGCGGCGAGAAGTGCGGCTGTCGTTCAGATCATCACGGCCGGAGAAGCAGCTACTGCAAAGAACCAGCGCCGAGCGGGGACGAAAACGTGGCGTTTCCGCGCCCGCAACGTTCATGACGTTGCATGGGCAGGCGCGCCCGACTTCCGCTGGGATGCGACGAGCTGGAACGGAGTTCTGACCCAGGCCTTTTATCAGTTCCCGAAATCGGGGAAGTCCTGGGAGCAGGCAGCGGAGATGACTCAGTGGACCATCCGACAGTACTCGGAGCTCGTCTATCGGTATCCATGGCCGCAGGCGACGAGCGTCGCTGGTCCGGTGGGAGGAATGGAGTACCCGATGTTTGTGATGGTTCACTACGGGAGCGATGATCCCGCCTCCATCTTCGGTACGATCAATCACGAGCACGGCCACGAGTGGTTCCCGATGATCGTCGGGTCAAACGAGCGGCGCTACGCGTGGATGGATGAAGGGTTCAATACGTATCTCAATGACTTTGCAACGGAGGCCCGCTACCCCGGGAAAAGCGACTATCCGATGTACCTTCGAAACTGGGCGGACGCGGTAAGCCACGGCACTCAGTCTCCGCTGATGACGGCGCCCGACGACATTGATCCGACGGCACTGGGGGCGATTGGATACCGGAAGCCCGGGGCGGTGTTGCTCACGCTTCGCAATCACGTCGTCGGCCGGCAGGCCTTCGACGACGCATTCCGGGAATACACGAGGAACTGGGCGTTCAAGCATCCGACTCCGGGAGATTTTTTCCGCAGCATCGAGAACTCGACGGGCGAAGACCTGTCGTGGTTCTGGCGCGGCTTCTTTTACACGACCGATGTGCTCGACATAGGCATCGACAGCGTCTCGACCCGCGTCTCGGAAGGGCAAAAATTCGCGACGATTGCGTTGCGGAAGAACACCTCGATTCCATTTCCGGTGCGACTCAAAGTGGCGTACGCCGACGGGACGACCCAGGATTTCTCGTTTCCGGTCCAGATATGGGCGAGAGGTGACCACTTCGATGCTGTGATACCGGTGCGCGCAAACGTAGCTGGAGTACGACTTTGGCCCGATGCCTCGGTGCCCGACTGGAACCGGGCAAACGATAGCTGGGGAGCGGCGCCTCCTGCCGGTGTGGTCGGGCCGGTTACGAGACCGTGATGTGTTCGTTTGGAATAAGGGCGGTGTTCGGGTAAATTGCAGCAGTATCCAGACTTAGCAACGGAGTAAGGAATGCCGGATTTTGGAAGCTGGGCGACCGCTTGGTGGAAGCCAGTTCTGTTCATTGTCGTAGCCGGTCATCTGACCAACGTATCGGTGACACTGTTCCTGCATCGGGCCCAGACGCATCGTGGCGTGAAGCTGCACTATCTTGCCGCGCTTCCAATGCGGCTTTGGCTGTGGCTGTCTACCGCTATTGTGACCAAGGAGTGGGTTGCATGCCACCGCAAGCATCACGCATTTGCCGATCGCGAGGGGGATCCGCACAGTCCGCTGATTGAGGGCCTGCGCAACATCATCCTGAAGGGAGCCTTCTACTATAGAAAGGCGGTTCGCCAGCCCGGCGTTCTGGACAAGTACGGCAAGGGAACCCCGAACGACTGGCTCGAGCGTCATCTGCTTTCGCCGCTCAACTGGCTCGGCATCCTGGTGATGCTGATCGTCGATATCTATCTGTTTGGCTTCTTCGTTGGACCACTCGTATGGGGCATCCAGATGATCTGGATTCCTTTCTGGGCCGCGGGAATCGTGAATGGAGTCGGTCACGCCATCGGATATCGCAACTTCAACGTCAAGGACGAGAGCAGGAACATCTCGCCGATCGCGATCTGGCTGGGCGGGGAAGAGCTGCACAACAATCACCACGCCGATCCGCACTCCGCGAAATTCAAGGCAAAGTGGTACGAGTTCGACATTGGCTGGATCTATCTCAGGCTCCTCTCGATCTTCGGACTCGCTGAGATCTCCTACGCGCGCCGGTAGGCGGGCCGATGCCTGAGACGGTTACCTGCGCGCGGTGCGGCCAGACGCGCGCAGGATTCGTAAAGCCTCCCTTTCCCGGTGCAATCGGAGCCCGCGTCGTCGAAGAGATTTGTACCCAGTGCTGGGCGGACTGGCTCAAGCAGCAAACGATGCTGATCAACCACTACGGCCTGAACGTGATGGATCCGCAGGCGCGCGCGTTTCTGACGAAGAACATGAGCGCGTTCCTCTTCAAGACCGGCGCGGCCGCTGACGTAGATACGAGCAAGAAAGGCACGATCAGCCACTGACCCGACGCTTGGAAATCTGGGTTTGCCGCGCAGCATCTGCTGCTAGGTGATTTCCTGGTGGTCCGCGACGTACGCGAACAGAGACCGGCCCGCAGACGTTAGCGCGCGATAGCGGCCCGCGAAGATTCGTTGATTCGCCAACGAATTTTTTCCCAAAGAATTCTGTTGACGCTTCAATCCCTGATTCGTTATATCAATGCTGCCTTCCGGACGACCGTGAAAAAACCGGCGTCACCCAACCACCAATTCGGACGCGGACTTGACTTTAGTCGCTAAAAGTGACTAATTCGCTCCACGATGCGCGACCGCTCCTCCAGAACCGTTTCCTACAGTGTCGATCTGGTTCTGGTTACGGCGATGGGGAACGACCTGGCGGTTTTGCTGACGAGAAGCACAGGCGAGCGCGAGCGGTGGGCGTTGCCGTGGCGAATTCCTCAGGCGGGTGAAACTCTCGACGGCGCCGCGAACCGCGGAGCCCACGAAGCGCTGGGCGAGCCGCCGAGCTGGATGGAGCAGATCGGGGCGTTCGGCGACGCGAAACGACATCCCGGCGACGTGGACATTTCCGTCGCCTATGTGGGATTGGTGCCACACGAGACGGCCTCGCCGCGAGCCGGCTACACCTGGTTCCCGATCACAGAAGTGCCGCCGGTGTCGCCGCGCCAGAGGGCAATGGTCGAAGCCGCGACCAAAACCATTCAGGCGAGACTCGACCAGGCGCCGATCGCATTCCGCCTTCTGCCGGCGACTTTCACCCTGAGCGAGCTACAACAAATGTACGAGCTTCTGCTCGGTAAACGCTTGCACAAGGCCAGTTTCCGACGTGCCCTCCAGGCCGCCTGGCTCGTCGAACCTACGGACGAATGGCGCAGCGAAGGCCGGGGGCGACCCGCACAACTTTTTCGGTATCTACCGAAGAAAAGGCGTAGAGCACAGCGCGGCGTGAGGTTCGATTTTCTCTTCCCCTGACTATCTGACGGTGCGGTACCAGACAGGCCACCAGTCCCGGAACCTCTTGCGGTAACGGTGTATTAGTTGCAATGTGTACCTTAAGGTAAACACCCTGACTGGGGGCCTTACATCCATGCTGGCTTATCTCGACAGTTTGTGCGCAGCTCTGCTCGCACGAGATAGTACAGAGATACAGCGTCTTCTGGCACTGCCCGCGGCACGCGATCTTCCCCGCCGTGTGCGCGAAGAGGCAGTCGCGATCTCACGCGCCGGCAATCGCAGCTTCATGGCCCCCATTCACGCGCTCCACTTCTATTACAAGCTCACCCACATGGTTGACGAGTCGAGCGATCCGATCTTTGGCGACTCGGCGAAACAGACCGATCCCGGGACTGGCCAGATGGAGTTGCCGCTGCGGAAAGTAGGGAACGGCGGCCGGTAGTAACTACACGAGCGCGCGAAGCGAATTCTTTTTCTTCATCGCTTCGTTCCAGATATCTCCAATCTTTTCAAATCGCTCCGCGGCATTCCCGAGATGGAAGTCGCGCGGGTCGAGATCATCGTTGATCTCTGTCCACTTGAGCGGAGTGGATACCGTGGCGCCGGGCCGGGCGCGGACGCAGTATGGTCCAGCGACGGTTTTGCCCTGAATGTTCTGGAGGTAGTCGACGTAAACGGTTGCCGCTCCGCGCGCTTTGACGAAGCGCTCGACCGTTGCTTCCCTGGGATGCGCGTCGGCGACCTTGGTCGCGATAACCTGGGCGACCAGCGTCGCGGCCTCGTTTGGAGTCTTCGGGGGGAGCGGAAGATAAACGTGTAGTCCGGTCGATCCTGACGTCTTGATGGCAGCGTTAAGTCCAAAGCCGTCGATGACTTCCTTCGTCCAGCGGGCGATCTGGACGACCCGGGCGAAATTTGCGCGCGGCCCGGGATCGAGGTCGATGATGGTGTAGTCGGCGTACTCGAGGGATCCAACCCGCGAGTGCCACGGATCCACGGAGATCGCGCCCAGCTGAATCGTGTAGAGCAACGTCAGCAGATCGCCGCCAATGAAGCGCGGCTGCTTCTCGCCTCCCTCGGTTACGATCGTCTCGACGCGCACGTTGGAGGGGGTCGTGTCCTGGGCCTTCTGCTGGTAGAAGCTCTCGCCGTCGATGCCGTTCGGAAAACGCTTGAGGACGAGCGGACGGTCCTTCATGGTTGGAAGGATGAAGCTCGCGATGCGCGCGTAATAGCGCATCACGTCACCCTTGGTGAAGCCATCCTTCGGGAAGAAAACCTTATCCAGGTTCGAGACCTTGAGCGATTGTCCGCGGCCCAGATCCAGAGTCCCCTCGCCGCGCTTCGACTCGATTGCAGTAAGCTCCGCGATCACCGAGTCTGGTTGCTGACGCGGCTTGCCGCTAAGCGACCTGGCGCGCGAGGATCTGGCGCTGGCTGTTTTCGCGCCCGCGGACCTGGCTCGCGACCTCGCCGCAACGGGTGCGCTGGCGCTCTCACGTTTCGCGATGGCGGCCTTATTCGCGACGGCGGCCTTACCCGACTTGCGCTGCACACTGGTTCGCTCGATGCCGACTTCGCGCGCTTCCTTGTCGTCCCGGATCCCCAGAAAGATCGGCTGGCGCAGGCGACGGTCAGCGGTCCACTCGCTGAATTTCACTTCGACGAGGATTTCTGGCTCGACCCAATGGGCTTTCTCGTTGGTCTTTGGTGTCTCGACAAATGGCGATGTCTTTCGCTCGAGCGGTTTGAGCTTTCTGTACATCTCCTCGAGGCCTTTGCGCGAGAATCCTCCGCCGGTGTGGCCGACGTAGATGAAGCGGTCCTTGTCGAAGTAGCCGAGGAGGATGGCGCCGATGTGCTCCCGGCTGTTGCGGGGCTCGGTGTAGCCGCCAACCACGAACTCCTGGCGGAACTCGATTTTCAGCTTCAGCCAGCTCCGCGATCGGTTCCCCGGCTCGTAGGGTGAATCCACGCGCTTGGCGATCACGCCTTCCCAGCCATCACGCCGAGCCATCTCGAGCATCTTCCTGCCTTCGTCTTCGACCGATTCAGTGAGGCGCAGTCGATCAGTGACTCGGGAGGACATGCGCTTTTCGAGGTGGGTACGACGAACCGACCACGGCTCGTCAAGCAGCACCTCGTCGCCATCCATGAGGATGTCGAAGAGAATGAGCGCCGCCGGCGCGGAGGCCGAGTGGCGCTCGATAGCCTGGGACTCCTTGACGTGCATCCTGCCCTGGAGCTCCTGGAACCGGGCGGGCTCGCCATCGAGGAGGGCGACGATCTCGCCGTCGAGCACCAGAGACCGCTTCGTCTGAGTGGAGAGCTTCTCGAGCGCGGCGACGATCTCAGGAAACTGCTTCGCCTTGTCCTTTCCGTTGCGGGTCATCAGACGGACGTCATCGTCCGTGACGTAAGCGAGGACGCGAATTCCATCGTACTTGGGCTCGAACGTCCAACCCTTGCCAGGGATATCGCTACCAATACTCGCGTACATGGGCTCGAGGGCGAGTGATGCAGCCTTCGCGGGAGAAAGACGTTCGGTTTTTCGGGAACGTCGGGGCGCGGGGCTCCGTGATCTAGCTGCAGCGGTCGAAACCGACTTCTGCTTCTTCGGCTCGCGGTTGCTGCGCCAGACGCGGCTCTTTCCGGCGGCGATCTCGTCCATGGTGCGACCGGTGTCCACCGATGTCATGTTCTCGGCGACGACGTCTTCATCGGTCGCGTACTCATCGCGATGCTTGATGAGAAGCCACTGCGGCTTCGATGAAGACGAGCCATCGCGCGCGAACTTCATGCGGACGAGCGCGAACGATCCGTGTAGCCGGTCGCCGTGAAAGGTGATCTTGAGGTCGCCCCGACGCAGGCCTTCGCGAATCACGTCCTGCTCCTCGGCGGCGGACGTCGCCGCATCGGCGGTGTAGGTCCCGCGGTCCCATAGCATCACGGTGCCGCCGCCGTACTCACCCTGGGGGATCGTGCCCTCGAAGGTGTTGTAGTCGATTGGGTGATCCTCGACCTGCATTGCGAGCCGCTTGACTGACGGGTCGAGGCTGGGGCCCTTGGGAACGGCCCAGCTTTTCATGACGCCGTCCAGCTCGAGCCGGAGATCGAAGTGGAGATGACTTGCCGCGTGCTTCTGGATGACGAAGCGAAGGCGACCAGTTCTGGTCGGCGCCGAAGTCTTCTCGCCGGACGGCTCGCGGGTACGACTGAAATCGCGCTTGCGGCGATACTCCGCCAGCTGCGCGCGGGCGCTTGGTTTGGTGCTTTTTTCAGTTTTGACGGCCATACAGGCGTCCTAAGCTGTCTTCGCCTTTTTCTTCGCGGGTTTGCGGCCAGCGGCAACCGATTTTCTCTTTGCACGAACGGCGCCTTTCTTCCCGGCGCCCTCCTCGAGGCTGGCGCGAAGACGTGACATGAGATCGAGCACGCCACTGTCCGGAGTTTCCTCCTCGGGCTCCTCGAGCTTGGGCTTCTTGCCCTTCATCTTCGCCTTGATGATGCGCATCAGATTGGCGCGATACTCGTCGGTGTAGCGGCTCGGGTCGAACGGCTCGGCGAGGTTAGCAACGAGCTGTTCCGCCATCTGCAGCTCCTGCGGGCGGACCTGTTCGCGGCTCGGGAAGTTGAACTCACTGGAATCGACCAGCTCATTGGCGAAGCGCATGATCTCGAGCACTAGCGCTTCACCGACGACTTTTACCGCGGCAAGGTGCTGGGTCTGGCGGATGATGATCTTGCCGATGCCGACGGATCCCGTCTGGCGGATTGCTTCGCGCAGCAAAGCGTACGGCTTGTCGCCACCCTTTCCGGGCACGAGATAGTAAGGCGTCTCGAAGTAGCGCGGATCGATCTCTTCTTCCTTGACGAAGTCGAGGATGTCGATGGTCTTGGACTGCTCGAGCGCGGCGGCCTTGAAGTCTTCGTCGGTGAGCACGACGAATTTTCCTTTCTCGTACTCGTAGCCCTTCACTACTTCGTTCCACGGAACTGGATCACCTTCCGCCTGGCAGATGCGCTCGTATTTGACGGGCGAGAGATCTTCCTCGTGGAGCAAGCGGAAGCTGATATGGTCGGCGCGGACCGCGGTCTTGAGCTCCACTGGAATGTTGACCAACCCGAACGTGAGCGAGCCCTTCCAGATTGCGGCCATCCGTCAGCCTCCGTATGCACAGGTCGTTACTGCAAGCGATGTGGATGAAAGCAAATCGAATGCCGCCTGTGGAAAACAAGTTTTGTGATGCCCGGAGACACAAAAAAGCCCCGCTGGGCGGGGCTTTTTGGGAGATGAACGAGCCGATCAGCTCACTTTTGTCACGTCGGCAGCTTGTGGTCCTTTCTGACCTTGAACGACTTCGAACTCGACCTTATCGCCCTCGGCGAGAGACTTGAATCCGGAGCCACTGATCGCGCTGAAATGGACAAAGACGTCCGGGCCACCCTCGCGTGAAATGAAGCCAAACCCCTTGGCGTCGTTGAACCATTTGACCGTTCCAGTGATACGTGCCATTGAACTATCCTCTTCCCCCGCAGGGCAATCTGTAAAGCATCGACCATAGGCTAGCGAATCGCATCTACACGTTTCGCTTCGCCGGATACTCGTCCGCGTGACGCATTATCCATCCGGCAGCCGGCAGAGGAAGGCAAGTTTTGTGCAACGGGCTGCCGGTCTATGCCGCTCCCGCGACGTAGTGAGCGGATCTGCCGCAGCTCTTGCACCGCAGGGTGACGTGCGTGTACGGAGGTGGTGGGACCTGTCGGGGATCACGCTCGATCGATCCGGAGCATGATGGGCAGCTCAGGGGGGATCCGCTGCGGTCGTTGCTGATGAGGAACAGGGCTTGAGCGGGGTTGTACGCGTTCGGACGTGGCTTGCGCATGAGCTCTCCGGTTACTGCGAACACGACGCTGCACGGCTGGCGTCGCATCATGGGTGACAATTGATGGCTGTCCTTTGAGAAGAAGCGCCACCGAGATTCGCGAGTGGACGTGCATAGGGTTCCTGACTCTGGTCACGGCCTGCGGACCCCACGCGCACATCCCTCTGCGACCGGCAAACCTGCCCGGCGCGCTCGCCTCCACGGACAGCGGAGCTGTCCTGGCACGGCGCCTGGCACCGGTCTTATACCTTCAGCGGGACGAAACGTTCCCGCTGGAGCGGGTTGTGGCGGTACTGCACCCAACCAGACCCGTCATTGCCTACCACCTCCTGTGGCGGGACGACGTTCACGGGTCATGGATTCCGTTCACCGTTCCAACTGACGAAGAGGTCCTATGGGTAGGCTACGACTCGACTTACGCCCCTACCGACGTGTGGACCTACTGGCACGGCCGGATCCTCCACACGCCCTGGCCGCGGGCCCAGGTCCGGATCGACGTCCAGTGGGGCAAGCACGGCAGTCTGCCGAGAAACATCGTTGAAAGCGATCTGCCGAGGCCCAGCACGCTGAACTTCTTCTACGCAATGACGATTTTCGGTGAGCCGGACATCCTGCTCGGCGACCTTACGCGAAAAGGACCGCTTTGTTTCTGCCATGGCTATCGCCGTTATCGTCAGTTCACGCGGCCGCTGGTACTCGCCGAGCGAATCGACGCTGTTGCGAGAACCGACGATCCACGCCCGATCCTGCACGAGGTTTTTGGCAGCAAGTACTCGGAAAAGCATCAGTGGCCATAAAAAACAGCCGGCGGACAATCTCCGCCGGCTGCTCTCTGACTGACCTTTTTTCGACTATCGACGCGCTGTTGCCGACGCCGCCGCAGCCGCCTGTTCGCGTTGAGCGATCATGAACAGGTCGCTCTGGGAAGCGCTCTGCTTGAGTACCTGAAGGGCGTGAAGTAGCTGGTTGTCATCCGGAACGCTGCGACGCTTGGCGGTTGAATCTCCGAACGCGAGGCGCGCGACGGTGTTACCGAGCAAGCGGTCGATCTCGGGTGCCGCCTGCTCATACTGGGCGCGATCGAGGGTGACACCCTTCGCCTGGAGCCGGCGATAGAACTCTTCGCGCCAGGCTGGTGGCACCGTGAAGTCCGGCTTCACTGTTTTCTTGAGCTCGAGTGAGTAGTCCATGAGCGTGGCTCGGACATCGGCGGTCTTCGGCGCGAACGAGTTGAAGACCTTTTGCTCCGCGGTGGTGAGGGTGTCGGGCCGGACGATGATGTCCGGAGTGATGGCACCACCACCATAAACGATGCGGCCGGCGTCCGACTTGAAGGCAGGACGCGAGCGGCGAACCGAATCCGTCTCAAGGGAATCGGGCATTACTTCAACGAACTCGCCGCTGGGCAGAAGCTTCCGCTCTTTCTGAATGGACCGGCCACTTGGCGTGTACCATTTGGCGGTCGTCATCTTGAGCGCGTAGCCACCCTCGAGCGGGAAGACCGATTGCACGAGACCCTTGCCGAACGACGTGGTGCCGACAATCAGGGCGCGATCATGATCCTGGAGTGCGCCGGCGACGATCTCGGATGCAGAGGCGCTGCGGCCGTCGGTGAGAAGGATGAGCGGAATGGTCGGGGCGACGGGATCATCGGTTGCGACGAAGGTCTGGTTCTCGCCGTTGCGGGCGCGGATGCTGGAGATCTGCAGTCCCTTCTTGAGGAAGAGATTGCTGACGCTCAGGGATTGATCGAGAATGCCACCGGGATTGCCGCGAAGATCGATGATGATTCCGTGCGCGCCTTCTCGGGTGAGACGAGTGATGGAGCTCTCGAGCTCATCGCGCGCGCTCTCGTTGAACTGGAGCAGCGGGATATAGCCGGCCTTCCCGTCGAGCATGATGGCGTAGGGAACAGCCGGGATATTGATGATCGCGCGCGTGAAGGTGATCGGGATCAGCTCGGGTACGCCGGGGCGCGAGAATTTGACCAGAACGCGGCTACCCGGGTTCCCTTTCAGAGCGTCTGAGGTCTGCGAAACGGTCCAGCCGCGAATGTTGGTGGTGTCGATGAAGTTGATGCGATCGCCTTCCTGGACTCCAGCCTGCTCCGCGGGCGTGTGTGGGAACACGCGCTGGACTGTGATGAAGCCCTGGGTCTCGGCGATCTCCATACCGATGCCGGCATAGCGCCCGTTGGTCTGGGCGTTGAACGTCGAAAGCTCTTTCGGCGACAGAAGAACGCTGTAGGGATCGTTCAGCTCGTGGACGAGGCCGCGGGCGGCCTTTTCGTAAAGAGAGGCCTGGTCGACGGTGTCGACAAAGCGGGTTGCGACAATGTTCAGCACCTGGTCGAGAAGCCGGGCACCTTGCTGGCTCTCACGCTGCTGAAATACGAAGCCCCCAGCCAGGACGGGAATCAAAACCAGGCTGACGAGCAAGGATTTTCTGGATCGCGACATACGTTCTTGGAAAGAGAGGAGGGCGGTAACCTAATAAATACGCCCACGGGCTGTCAGTGTTCCTCAATGACGCACAAAAGGCACCAGCGGAACGGCGTTCTCAGGCTCGCGATGCGAGCACGTAGTCTACGAGCCAGTCGCGGTTGACCTGTCGGAAGGTCGCGTCGCGAAGCAGTCCGGCGGCGAGAAGCATTTCGTGCGCGGGCTGGAGCACTCGTTGCAAATGGGAAGGATATCTCTGGGTGAGGGGAAGCTGCTCGGCAAGGGACGCGAGCGGCACTCGCCAGGTGACCATCCCTTCCTCGCGAGCGACTTCCAGCAATCGGTAGAGTCGTCTCGCAACTGGGTTGGTCAGAGAGAGATAGTGCATGGCCGACAACGTGACTGTATGACCAGCCGCGATGTTGGCGCGAATCAGCGGGCCAATCGTGACGCGCGCGTCACCGGGCTCGGATGCGGCGAGGACGGGAAACAGGGTGAACTGTTCGCGCTCGGCGAGTCGTCTGCGCGCGATGGAGACTGAAGACAGAATGGTGAAGCGTCCTTCTAGCGGCTGTCCTTCTTTTGCGGCAACGTACACTCCGCTCGACTCGAGGATGGTGCGCTCGAGCCGGGTGAGCGCGGAGCGCAGCTGCTCATACGTTCGTCCATCCACGCGCCGCCCGATCGAGCGCAGGAATGCGTGGAGTGTGAAGCTGATGACTCCGTCTTCGGGAGCGCCTGCCTCGTGATAGCGGTGCAGGAGCTCGATATACACATCCTGATCGAAGGTTCCTGGCAATCGGTCGCCGGGGCTGGGAAGGACGCGCCATCGCCCACCGCTTTCGGGGGAGAACGAGATTGCCGTATCCTCGGCGGAATCGCTGAGCCGGAAGATCGGGAGCGATTCGAGCGAGCGGTCGAGGACGATAGCACGCGTCGCGATTCGCCGACGGGCCACGAAGGTCATGCAGGGAGAATATGTCACTGATCAAGTACATCGCAATCGCGGCGCTGGTGTTGTTCGGAGTAATTCTGGCGCTGATAGGCATTCTGTCGGTCACGCACGACACCCCGGTGCGAAGCGTGATAGCGGAGGGCGACAAGGATGGTCCGCCGAGTGTGGACGATCCGTTGTTCGCGCGCAGCATAGAGCTGTTCACGGGAACCCACATCGATCCAGGCAACAACGTCCAGATTCTGCTCAATGGCGATGGCACTTATCCGCAGCTCTGGAAGGACATCGCGGCGGCGCAGCGCACCATCACGGTGCAGATGTACTACTCGCAGCCGGGCGCGGTTGCCGACACCCTGGCGAAGTATCTGATCGAGCGCGCCGAGCACAAGGTGCGGGTGCTGCTGCTGCTCGATGCGTTTGGATCGCAGCCGCTAAAGCACGACTGGATCGAGCGGCTCAAGCACGCCGGCGTTGAAGTCGTATGGCTGCGACCGCTCCGGTGGTACACTCTGCAGAAGGCGGCGCAGCGATCGCACGTGCGAGTCGTGGTGGTCGACGGGACGATCGGCTACACGGGTGGCTTCGGTCTCGCCGACTACTGGCTCGGCGATGGGAAGCACGAGGATCAGTGGCGTGAGTCGAACGTCCGATTCGAGGGTCCGACGGTAGGTGCGCTGCAGGCTGCGTTTGCGGCGGCGTGGGCTGAGGCGACCGGGGAGCTTCTGACGGGAGATGTGTTTTTCCCGCGCAGCACCTTCGCCGATGTCGGAGAGGTCCAGGCCGGCTTGATGCACACCATTCCAAGCACGGGGAGCACGCCGGCTGAGCGGTTTCTCGCGTTGTCAATCGTCGGTGCGCGGAAGACGCTCTACGTGACCAACTCCTACTTCGTTCCCGGCGAAAACTTCATGCGGCTGTTGCTGTCAGCCGCGCATCGCGGGGTGGATGTGCGGGTGCTCACGGTGAGCGACAAGACAGACGTCAAGACGACCTGGTACGCCGGGCGAACGTATTACGAGAAGCTGCTCGAGGGCGGCGTCAAGATTTACGAGTACCAGCCGACGATGATGCACGCCAAGACGATGGTGGTCGACGGGATGTGGTCCTACATTGGCTCAATGAACTTCGACAACCGGTCGCTCTCGTTCAACGACGAATCCTTGCTCGTTGCGCTCGATCGTCGGATTGGCGCACAAATGGATTCGATCTTCATGGACGACATCACTCGCTCCAAGGAGATCAAGCTCGAGGAGTTCCGCAAACGGCCGCTGTCGGGGAAAATCCTCGAATGGGGAGCGCAGAAGCTGCGGCGCGTCCTGTAAACTTCGGCGCTGACAAACGATGGCCCGCGACGTGAGGAAGAAAGCATCCATGCTGCCTCGCTTTCATCCGATCGTCCGCAAGTGGTTCAGCGAGAGCTTCGGGAAGCCAAGCGCGCCGCAGCGGGAAGGATGGCCGGCGATCGCCACCCGGAATCACACGCTTATCCTCGCTCCAACCGGAACCGGAAAAACTCTCGCGGCGTTTCTGTGGGAGCTCAACGAGCTGATTACGCGGGGAAGCAAGGAGCCGCTCCCCAACGCCGTGCAGCTGCTCTACATCTCGCCGCTCAAGGCGCTCAACAACGACATCCAGCGGAATCTGGATCGTCCGCTCGCCGAGCTGAGGGATCGCTTTGCGGAAGCGGGGAAAGAATTTCCGGAGATTCGGGTCGGCGTGCGGACCGGCGACACGCCGGCGTCGGCGCGCGCGCGGATGCTGCGCAAATCGCCACACATTCTGATCACCACGCCAGAGTCGTTGAACATCATGCTCACCACGCTCAAGGGGCGCGGCATGTTCAGCGGAGTGCGCGCGGTGATAGTCGACGAAATCCACGCCATGGCCGGGACGAAGCGGGGGGCGCATCTCGCTCTGACGATGGAGCGACTGGAGGCATTGGTCGAGTCGCCGCCACAGCGCATCGGGCTCTCGGCGACGCAGAGACCACTCGAGGAGGTCGCGCGTTTTCTGGGCGGCTGCGAGAGCACGGGCGATGGCTCGGCGACCTTCCGACCCGTCACCATTGTCGACTGCGGTATGACGAAGGAGCTCGAGATCCACGTCGAATCTCCGGTCGCGGATCTTGGGAACGTCGGCGGAAGCATTTGGCCGGCGGTTGCGCCATTGGTGCTCAACCACATCAAGGCGTCGCGCACGACGCTGGTGTTCGTCAACAACCGGGCTCAGGCGGAGAAGATCGCCGCGCGCGTCAACAAGCTGGCGGACGAAGAGATCGCGCTGCCATATCACGGATCGCTGGCCCGGGAGCGCCGGTTTGCGCTGGAAGAAAGACTCAAGGCGGGATCGCTGCGCGCGCTGATCACGACGAGCTCTCTGGAGCTCGGCATCGACATCGGCTCGGTAGATCTCGTGATCCAGCTGCAATCGCCAAAGCGAGTCGCGTCGGCACTGCAGCGAATCGGACGCGCCGGTCACACCATCGGTGTCCCGAGCAAAGGCATTCTCGTCCCGACGTTCCGCGACGACGCGGTGGAGATCGCGGCCATCGTCGCCGCAATGCGCGCAGGGGATGTCGAGCCAACCCACGTAGTGCAGAACGCACTCGACGTTCTGGCGCAAGTCGTCGTGGCGGCGGTGTCGGTGGACGACTGGAGCAGTGAAGACCTCTTCCGCATCGTGCGCCGCGCCTATCCGTATCACCAGCTAACGAGATCGGCGTTCGACGAAGTGTTGGCGATGCTATCGGGGAAGTATCCGTCGGACATTGCCGCGGAGCTGGAGCCGCGGATCACGTGGGACCGGGTTAACGACAGGTTGATCGGAACGCGCGCGGCGCGAATGACTGCGGTGATCTCGGGAGGCACGATTCCAGATCGCGGCCTGTACACCGTGAATCTTCCCGATCGCACCAGGCTTGGCGAGCTCGACGAAGAGTTCGTGCACGAGTCGAGAATGGGCGACGTATTTCAGCTCGGATCTTCGACGTGGCGGATCGCCGCGATCGAGCACGACCGGGTGGTGGTCATTCCGGCGCCGGGGACGCCGGCGCGGATGCCGTTCTGGCACGGTGAGTACATGGCGCGGTCATTGATGCTCAGCCATCGCGTCGGCGCACTGCGACGGGAGCTTGCGGAAGCGCCCGATGAAAAGCGACTCGCCGCCGAGTACGGCTGCGACGCGGCTACCGCCAACTCGCTGGTGAAATACATCGCAGCCCAGCGCGCGGCGACGGGCACAGTTCCCGACGATCGCAACATCGTGCTCGAGCAGTTCCGCGACGAGACGGGCGCGGTGCGGATCGTGATTCACGCTGCTTTTGGTGGACGGATCAACGCGCCGTGGGGGATGGCGCTCGCGCAGCGCGTGCGCGCCGTGCTCAACGACACCGATCTGCAGGTGCAGACGACGGACGACGGAATCATGCTGCGACTGCCCGATCTCGGAATGAGCGCGCCGCTGCAATCATTGCTCGGCCTGACGGGCGCCGAGGCGGAGCAGCTGGTGATGGAAGAAGTGGGCTCGACGTCGCTGTTCGGCGCACGTTTCAGAATGAACGCGGCGCGGGCGCTGCTGCTACCGCGTGGGAATCCGCGGCGGCGAATGCCGCTGTGGCTGCAGCGACTCAAGTCGCTCGACCTGCTGCAGGTCGTGCGTCAGTTCCCGAGCTTTCCGATTCTTGTTGAGACGTATCGCGAGGTTCTGCAGGACGCGTTCGATATGGACGGCCTCAAGGAAGTACTGGCCGAAATAGCGAGCGGTGCGATTCGCATCCACAGTGTGCAGACCGATGCGCCGTCTCCCTTCGCAGCCAGCCTGCAGTTCGGTTTCGTGATGGACTGGCTGTACGGCGACGACACCCCGCGCGCCGAGCAGAGAGCGGCGCTGCTGTCCATCGACAGATCATTGCTCGACGAAGTGATGGGGGGCGAGGGTAGCGACGACATCACGAACGAAGCAATCGAACAGACACTCGCCGAGCGACGCGGCACCGCGGCTGGACGGCGCGCGCGAACCGATGACGAGCTGGCGCATCTGCTCGACAGGGCAGGCGACCTGAATGCCGATGAGACAAGAGCCAGAATTGCATCCGAGGACGAAGGAGTGCGTGGTGAGCCGCTCGCATCATTGCTCACAAGTGGACGGGTGATCGCAATACAGCTCGGATCCGAAGGCGCGAAAGAGTGGCGATTCATTCTGACCGAGACCTATCCACGCTACCTGGCGGCGTTCGGTGAGAGGCAGCTGGCGAGGGTACGCGGCGGTGCGGAGATCACGGAAGCGGATGCATCGGCGATGGTGCCGGAGGTCCTGCTCCATGGCGCGCTCAATCCTTCGGTGGCTCGGCGCGAGGTGCTGGCGCGGTTTCTCACTCAGTCGGGGCCGATCACGGTCGCTGAGATTCACGATCGGTATGACTGGCCGCGAGAATGGATCGAGTCGCGTCTCGCCGAATGGGAGGGTACGGGGAAACTGGTGCGCGGAAAATTCCGCCGTGAGATCAAGGATCTGGAGTGGTGCTCGCGACGCGTGGTGGAGATCGGCCGGCGACGGGCTTTGGCGGCGCTGCGGAAGCAGATCGAGGCGGTGGAGCTGCCGAAGTTCGCGGCGTTCATGCAGCGGTGGCAGCACATGGACGAGCGCGACCGCCTGGACGGTAGCGCGGGGACCGAGACCGCGATACGCCAACTATATGGTATAGCACGCCCACCGCTTTCGTGGGACCGCGACTACCTGCGCTCGAGAATCCGCGGATACGATCCAGCCGCGTTGTCGCAGTTCAGCGCGAGCGGTGAGCCCGTTTGGGTGGGCGAGGGGAACTACGATCCCGAGACCGGCGCGATGCCTCTGGCTCGGGTTCGATTCTTCGAGCGGGGAACGGGCGCGCTCTGGCTTGCGGATGGTGACGAGCCAGTGCTGAGCGAGAACGCAAAGAAAGTACGCGATACAATCGGGGAAGAAGGCGCGTCGTTCATCGGCGACATTCAGGCGATTACCGGTCTGACGATGCTGGCGGTGCGGGAAGCAATCCGTGAGCTCGTGGCGTGGGGTCTCGTAACCAACGACACGGTCGAAGCGTTGCGGGAAATTGCGCGGTGGCGGCCGATGATGCCGCGGACCGGCGCCGATCCAACGAGCTGGCTGCCGTCGAACTACACTCCCTCGCCGAACAGGAGATTCACGCGGACGCGGCCGAACGTGCGCCGACTTCCACGGTGGAGAAGACCGGACAAGCCGGGTGGAGCGGCGAGCGGATGGACTGGCCGGTGGTCGCTGGTGCGAAGGCGCGGGACGATGGGGCCGGAACTGCCGGAGGAAGAGCGAGCGGAGAGAATCGCGCGGCAGTGGCTGGTGCGTTACGGGATCGTTTCGCGCGACTGGTGGCGGCGTGAGCGACCGCCTGTGTCGTGGCGCTCGATCTACCGGGAGCTCAAGCGACTTGAATTTCGCGGCGAGGTTCGGCGCGGCTATTTCGTGAAGGGATTGGGCGGCGCGCAGTTCGCGCTTCCGGACGCGGTGGAGTGGCTGCGTGCGGCAGCGAGTGAGGACGATGTGTCGGCAGGATTCGTGGTGATGGCGGCCAGTGATCCGGCGAACGTCTACAATCTCCCGCTGGAGCTGATCGAGAAGGATCCGCTATGGCGGCCGCGGGGGAGCGGCGCGATGCTGGTGACGCGCGGTGGGCGGGTTGCGATAGCGGTGGAGGGTCGCGGTCGCAGATACTCGGTTGCCGACTGGCTCTCGCCCGATGAAGCGAGTGCGGCCAAAAAAGCGCTCATCGAACATTTGCGCGGTGAGAAATCCGCGCGCTATCTGATGTAGCTGGTCAGCGGATGTCCGCCCGCCCAAGGGCGGCGCGGACTGCTTCGCGCATCGCAATCACGGCTTCTTCGCGCGCGGCGGGTGAATCCTCACGGACGTGTAGCTCGATTCCATCGGCAACGGGAAGGCGATGCCAGCGCAGAGAGAGATCGTCGTCGTGTGCGACGGCTTCGTGCGCGTTGGAATTGAGCGCAGGAGCCAGTGACAAGGCGATCTTGCGCTCGAGCGCGTCGCCGGTGAGATCGCGCATCTCGCCACGAATGGTGTCGAGGCTCTGGCCCTCGCGCTGCCGGATCTTGATGGCGAGCAGCTGGAGCAGGTGGCGATAACCGTAAGTGGCGCCGGTGCCGGTCCCTTCCGGCCGATCGAGCAGTCCACTGGCGACGTAGAACCGGACCGCGCGCGCGCTCGGCGCTGCTCGTGCGGATGCGTTGGTTGGTCTTACTCCGGCTGCATCTACGAGAGCTGTTGCGTGTGCTGCAAGTCCGCGGGCGTTCCAGGGAGCGTGTCGAGCGTGGGCGCGGAGGAGAGCGACAGGCGATTCAGCCATGTGGATAGGATAACATTAAAGTCTTCGGCTCGCTCGTCGTGCGGAAGGTCACCGGCCGGTGACAAAACCGAGATCTCGAAGTCGCGCTTGATCTCACGAAAGCCGCGGAATTCCTCGACGGGCGACATCGATCCCTGCTCGCCCCAGACGAGCAGCGCGGGCTGACTGAGCCGCCGCAGCGCGTGACGGACATCGATGTTGAGATTGCCCGAGAGAAACGCCGCGGGGGCGTGACGAGCGCCGCGCTGGTGCGAAGTCGTGTAGTAGATCTCGACTAGCTCGCGGGTGACGAGCGAATCGTCGGAGTAAACCTGGCGCAGATAGCGACGCAGGGATGGCCGCGAGACCAGCGCGTTGAACATCGCGGTGCCTGCAATCGGAGTGTCGACGGCGAGCCGGCTCGCTTCGCCTCCAATGCCGACGGGCTCATTCAATCTGACCAGACCGGATGGCGCGATGAGTGCGACCGCCGGGAACCGATGCGGATCGCGTGCTGCAAGCACGATCGCGTAAGCAGCGGACAGGGACGAAGCGACGAGAACCGTCGGCTCGTCTATGACCCTGCTGACGAAGTCGGAGATGAGCGAGATGTAGAGTCGCGCCGAGTAGCGGATCGCGGGCCGATCCGACATCCCGAAGCCGAGCAGATCGATGGTGTAGACCGTATTTGTGCGAGCGAGGGCATCGACGTTGTTCCGCCACTCGTACGACCATGCTGCGGCGTGGATGCCGTGGACAAGGAGGATCGGCGGACCGCTGCCGCGCTTGGTGAATGCAACTCTTCTATCGCGCCACTCGAAACCGCCTTCCTCACCGCCGACGAGATTGGTGAGCTGATCGACGCCTTTGCGCGCGAACGCGTTGTACGCCGCGGCGGCGCCGAGGATCGCTCCGCCGGACAGCAGAATTTTTCGCCACGGTGACTCTCGCTCGTCGTTATCCTGCATGGCTCCTCGTTCAGTACAGCCAAGGAAAAAGCGCGGTTACTTGAGAGTAACCGCGCTTTGTGCAGCGCGCACGGGGGAAGAAGAAACTAGCGCCTCGAACGGCCCTTCGAGCCCGATTTCCGGCCTCCGGAGCGGCGGCTGGAGCCGCGCGACCGCGAAGCCGAGCCACGACGCGCCGCTTTTCGGGCACCCGAAGATCTCCCGCGGGATGATTTCCGGGCTGACGACTTCCGGGCTGACGACTTCCGGCCCGACGTCTTCCGCCCTCCTGACTTGCGGGCGCCACTCGATCGTGACGACGAGCCCTTGCGGGCTGACTTGCGGCCGCCGCCGGACGACTTCCGACTCGCCTTCCGGCTTCCGGACGATTTCGAGGCGCTCTTCTTCCGCCCGCCGCCGGACGAGCTGCGGCTGGTCGAGCCCGACCTGGCGCTCGCGCCTCCGCCACTTGTCCGGCTTGCTCCGGCGGACACACCGCCACCGGTGCCCGAGCTCATGGACCGCGTACCGCCCGAGGTGGACGTCGATCCGCCACCAAACCCCCCGGTCCGCGCGGCTCCAGTAGTCGCCGGCGTGCTGCTGCCGCCGTAGCTGGATGCACCTCCGGCCGATGTCCCGCCGCCGAATCCAGAGCTGCCGGAGCTACCCAAGGATCCGCCGCTGGTACCGCCGAACGCGCTGCCGCCAGTGCCTCCGCCTGTCCCGGTCAGGGAGGTATCCTGCTTCTTCCCGGAGCCCTTCGGGCGACCCCTTCTGCCGCGCGGGGCGCCGCCGCCGAAGAGATCTTCCTCTTCCTCCTCTTCCTCTTCGTCGCCTTCGGCGACTACGGTCGCATCCGTATCCGCTTCTTCGTCGTCGTCGGAGTCTTCAGCGCTATCCCAGAGGCGATCGCTGTGATCTTCGTTGATCGCCCAGCCGCCATCCTCATCATCGTCATCATCGTAGGATCGCTTGCCGCGACTGAAGCCACCGAGATCGTCCGGGTCGTCGTCGTCCGCAAAACGCAATGGCTCCACTGATTCACCGCTCGGCATTAGTCCTCCCATAGAATGTCAGCACTCGCACCTGAATAGCGCGCAAATTTCTGATTTCGCCCGCTGCACGTCGCGTGCCTTGTGCGCGGTGCCCTGCTACTTCGCGCGTGCAGAGCGAATACGACGGCGGTGCCGAGACGTCAAGTAGCGCGGCTACTGAGACGCGGAAACAGAGGACTTCGTGGCCAGACGCCGCGTGATTACTCGGACGAGCGCGTCGTAAACACACGGGTCGAACTGCTTGCCGACGTCGACCCGCAAGTGCTCGATCGCGGCCATTGGCTCAAGCGGCTCGCGGTAGGCGCGCTTCGAGGTGAGGGCGTCGAAGGTATCAGCGGCGCAAAGGATCCGGGCGCCGAGCGGGATCGCTTCCCCCGCCAGACCCAGGGGGTAGCCGGCACCGTCCCAGTGCTCATGGTGGTGCTCGATGTACTTCAGCGGCTGCCGGATGTGGAACAGCGGCTCGAGGATTTCCAGCCCGATCCTGACATGCTGCTGGACGTGCTCGAATTCTTCGGGGGTGAGGCTACCCGGTTTGTTGAGAATGGCTTCCCGGATCCCGATTTTGCCGACATCGTGAAGCCTGCCGGCGACGCGAAGGTCTTCACAGATCGCTTCCTCGAGGCCGAGGTCCTCGGCGAGTTGGCCGGCTAGCTCGGCGACGCGCTGAGAGTGACCACGCAGATAGACGTCCTTCGCCTCCATCGCGTTGATCAGAGTCTCGGCGATGCTGATGGACATGAGCCGCAACGACTCTTTTTCCTGCTCGAGCTCGGCGGTCCGGAGCGCCACCTCTTCGCGAATCAGCTTGTCGAGACGACGCTTTTCGATTCCCTCGGTGCGCTTGTGCAACGCGCGATCGACCGCCTGCTGCAGATCGGCGAGCTCAACGGGTTTCGTCAGGTAATCGGAAGCGCCCGCGGCGAGCACTTCAGTCGCGGTAGCCGCGTCGTTGACGGCGGTCAGCATGATGATGGCGAGATCCTGATCGCGGGCGCGGGCTTCGGGTACTACCTGTACACCGGTCATTCCCGGCATGCGCACGTCGCAGAGCATGAGCGAGAACGAGTGTGCGTCGAGAATCTCGAGCGCCTGGTCGCCCGAGCCGGCGATCTCGACCTCGAAGCCGCGCGATCGCAGAAACCTGCGCAGCGCGAGCCTGATGGTTTCTTCGTCGTCGACGATGAGAACGCGGGTCATGTCACTGCCGGGATCCAGAGCGGGAGCAGAATCGTAAACGTCGATCCGACGTCGGGGGTGCTTTCGACGGAGATCGTACCACCGTGTGCCTGAATGATGCCGTAGCTGACGCTCAGGCCCAAGCCCGTGCCCTCACCAGGCGGCTTGGTGGTGAAGAAAGGCTCGAACACACGCTGGCTGACGGAAGGCGTCATCCCGTGACCGGTGTCGGACACCACGAGCTGGACCATTCCCTGTTTGCGCTGGGTAGCGAGCGAGAGATGTCGCACCTTGGCGCCTTCCATCGCCGATTCGGCGTTCACGAGAAGGTTGAGCAGCACTTGTTGCAGCTTCTGCTCGTCGCCACGCACCTGCGGATTGGAGTCGTCGAGACGCATGTGGACTTCAATGCCGGTGGACCGTGAGGCGAGCGCGCGCAGTCGAACCGTATGCTTGACCACGGTATTGATATCGATGGTCACATCGCGAGCGTCGGTTTTGCGCGCGAACAGCAGCAAGTCGCGGATCACTCCAATCGCGCGGTCTGCCTCGCGCTTGATGAGACTGACTGACTCGAATTGTTCGCCGTGCAGTCGATCCTCGAGGAGCAGCTGCGCGAAGGTGGAGATGCCGGTGAGGGGGTTGTTCAGCTCGTGCGCGACGCCGGCGACGAGCTCTCCAATTGCGGCGAGCTTTTCGGTGCGACCGAGATGATCGGCGACCTTGCGCTCTTCGGTCAGGTTTCTGACGCCAATGACGAGTCCGATGATGTTGTCGGAGCCGTCGCGAATGTGACTGAGGGTGACAGCGGCGGGGAATTCGGTGCCATCCTTGCGCCGGTGGACGTGCTCTCCCGTCCAGAGCGCATCGTCCTGCGCGGCGGGAGGAATGGTGCGTGGTCGCGAGAGCTGCGCTGATGCGACGACGAAGTCGTCAACCGAAAGACCGGCAATCTCGTGCGACTCGTAGCCGTACTCGCGAATCGCGGCGCGATTGGCGTACTGAACTCTGGCATCGACACCGAGAATCAATACCGGCTGATCCATCGTGGCGAGCGCGGCGGCGAGGGTGCGCTCGCGCGCGTGGATGCGCTGTTCCTCTTCGCTGAGCAGCAACACGTCGATGGCGAGGGCGACGGCGGCAGCCAGCCGCAGCAATGCGTCGATGTGCGGCGAGGTCTGGGACTGCGGCGTTTCCGAAGTGACGACCAGGACGCCGAGTCGCCGACTGCCGGCAATCAGCGGAATGGTGATTGCCGGCTCGTCGGGGATGCGATCGGCGTTGTGGGCGCGCTCGCGAAGATTGTCGATGAAAGTCGGCTCCCCCCTCCCCCACGCGCTGCGCACCGCGCTGCGCTCAACGGGGGCGCTAATGCCCTCCATTAGCTCGCAGGTTCCAGTCGCGGCGACGCAAAGAAGGGTGGTACCGTCGGCTGCGATGACGCCAATGGCTTTGCCGGTCGAGGGAACGACACCGTCGAGGATGTCGAGGATACTGTGGCCGGCCTCGGCGACCGTGACCTTGCGCAGCGCAACGCGCGCGATCTCGGCGGCAGCTTCGGTTTGGCGCTGCTCGTTGCGCTGGGCGTCGAAGAGTCTCGCGTTCTCGATTGCGACGGCGGCCTGACGCCCGATCAGCATGATCAGTTCGAGGTCGTGGGTGTCGTACGCGTTGGGCCGGTAGGAGAGAACCTGCATGACGCCGACGGTGCGCTCGTGATAGATCAGCGGCGCGGTGATCTCGCTCTGGACTTCGCGCCTGGATGCAACCTGGAAGATGGTGCCCTTCCACCACTGTTCCGGCTTGGAGGAGATGAGCGGGACCCCGGCCTGAAAGACCCTGGTGATGGTTTCAGTGCCGTTGGGAAAATCGAGAACACCTTCTCCTTCGCGCGCCTCACCGTCAACGACAATGCACGCGGGATTGAACTTCTGACAGACGGGGTCGGCGATCATGAGCGCAAAGCACGGCGCATCCACAACCGATGCCACCGCTTTATAGATCTCGCGGTAGACTTCATTCAGTGAGATTGTCGCCGAGATGGCCTGCTGTACCGTCGCAACCGCCGCGAATCGCGCGGCCCGACGCTCGAGCTCGGCAACGAGCTCAGTCGTCAACGAACTCCACGGTCACCGGCCTGGTGATGACACCGGACCTGACGCCTTCCTCGAGGAAAAGACGAATCGCCTCGCGGCCGCGATCACCGTAGTCGAGCGTCCAGTCGTTGACGTACATCCCGACGAAAGTGTCGGCCTTGCCTCTGTCGAGCCCACGCGCGAAGCGCATGGCGTGATCGAGAGCGTGCTTGCGGTGATCAAGACCGTAGGCGATGCTGTCGCGGAGATGGCGCGAGACTTTCTTTTGCAGGTCGCGCGGCATGTCCTTGCGAATGACGTTACCGCCGAGCGGAAGAGGGAGGCCTGTTTTCTTCTGCCACCAGATTCCCATGTCGGCGACGAGGTGCAGCCCCTCGTCCTTGTAAGTGAGCTGGCCCTCGTGGATCAGCAGCCCCGCGTCGACATCACCGTTCTTGACGGCTGCCTCGATCTGATCGAACGGCACGACGACCGGCTCGAAATCCGGCTGGTAGAGTCTGAGCGCCAGATATGCACTGGTCATGAGACCCGGCACGGCGATGCGCTTTCCGGCGATGTCTTCGCGTGACATTGGCCGGGTCGCGACGAGCATCGGCCCGTAGCCGTCGCCCATCGACGCGCCATGCGGCAGGAGCGCATAGCGATCGGAGAGGTACGCGTAAGCGTGAATGGAAACGGCGGTGACGTCGAGCTCGCCGCGAAGCGCGCGGCCATTCAGAGTCTCGATGTCCTGGAGCTCATGAACGTAGCTGATGCCATCGGTGTTGATCTGGCCGTCGGCGAGCGCGTAGAACATGAACGCGTCGTCGGAGTCGGGGCTGTGGGCGAGATGAATAGTGCTGGGTGAGGTCATGATTTTGTGCCGACGCTTTTGCGCGCCTGCTGAAGAGCGCTGGTGATGTCGTCCTGGTGGCGAACGTATTCGGCGAGATTTCTGGCGAGCTCGGTTTTCTGGGCCGCGAGAAGCCGCCGCTCGTATGATCGAACGCGGGTGGTATCTCCGGCGATGGTGGCAAGACGCGCCTCGAGAATCAGTCCGAGCAGGTGATTCGGATTCTCGCGCAGGATGGAGTCGGCCTGCGCCTGGGCCAATGGCAGCGCGCCTGTAACTTCGCCGATCCGCCCAAGATCATAGCGTTGATCGAGATTCAACGGCTGGAGAAGCAGATACGACTGAACGGCCATTGGCGCGAAGAATTGCACGCTGTCGATTTTCCCCTCGCTGGCAAGGAGCATCACACGGTTATATAGACGATCGGCTCGCTCCTGTGGCGACAGGCTCGATATGTCTGGCGCGCGTATGCCGGCCGGCTGATCGTCATTAGGCATGCCGCGGTCATCGAGGCCGGCCTGGGGAAGGGCATTGGCCGACCCGTCGACGGTGCTCGATGGGCGCGCGTTGAAGCCACGGCCCGCTGCCATCGCGAACAGCGCCAGAAAGGCGAGGGCAGCGACGATCCACGGGAGTGGATTGGATTTCGTCTCCCGCGCAGCCGACACGCTACCGACAGCAGTCCCGCAGAGGTGGCAGAATTTGGCGCCCGGACTGAGGGGAGCAGCGCACGATGCGCAGGTGGCGCCCGCCAGGGGAGCGCCGCAGTTCGCGCAGTAGCGGCCGCTGGCGGCGGTGCCGCAGGAAGGACAGGTGGATGGATCAGGTGAGGACATGCGCTGAAGTTAGTTGCGGAGCTTCCCGGGCGCATTGTCTCAAACTGAAGCCTCAACTGCAAAACGAAGACGACCGGCGGGAGGCTCGGGGCGGGCCGGCTGGAGGCCTCGGGCACGAGCATCAGGAAAGTAGCGCGTTCAGCTCCTAGCCTCTTGCCGCCTCGCCGAGGGCCGCCAGCGGGTCGTCTTCAGTTGTGTCAAACCGGGAAGAGCATCTCCCGGTACTTCGGCAGCGGCCAGCACTCATCCGACACCGACAACTCGAGACTGTCGCAGACTTTCCGGACCTCGGCCATGGTGTCGGCGCCTTCGGTGGTGAGCATCTCGGCCTGACCGGCCGGATCGTCGTGCTTCGCTTCGACGCGAGCGATGATGTCGTTCAGATCCTCACGGTGCTCCTGAAGCTCCTGGACGAGCTCGCCAACCTGGTTGGCGGTGGCGACCTGCGGGATGACAGCGATTCCAGCCGATTTCGACTGGGATGCTGCCTCCGAGAGCTGGCTCAGGTAGGAGTACGCCGCGGGGATGACCATGGTATCCACCATCTCCCGCAGGGTGTGCAGCTCGATCAACATGTCTTTCACGTAACGCTCGACGCGCACGTGATACCGCGACTCCAGCTCCTCCTTGGTGAGCACGCCGAGCTTGGTGAGAAGCGACCGCGACTGCTTGGAGATGAGCTCCTTGAGCGCTTCGGGTGTGCGCCGAAGATTGGGCAGACCGCGCTTCTTAGCCTCCTTCACCCACTCCTCGGAGTAGTTGTTGCCCTCGAAGCGGATCGCAGCGGTGTCCTTGAATACCTCGCGCACCACCTTCAGAACCGCGTCGTCGACGGACTTCGTTTTCTTGAGCGTTTCGCGGAGTGAATCGGTGATTTCGCCAATCGCATCGGCGACGGCGGTGTTGAGGAGCGCGACCGGGAACGCGATCGACGCCGACGAGCCGACGGCGCGGAACTCGAACTTCTGGCCGGTAAAAGCGAATGGTGAAGTGCGATTGCGATCGGTGTTGTCACGCTGCACTTCGGGCAGCTTGGCGACGCCGAGCTTGATCATCTGCTCCTCGGCGTTCGCCGAGCTTTTCCCGGCGGCAATCTCCTCGATGACTTTGGTGAGCATGTCGCCCATGAATACCGAGATGATGGCGGGAGGGGCTTCGTTGGCGCCGAGCCGGTGCTCGTTGCCAGACGTCGCAATGCCGGCGCGAAGAAGTCCGGAGTGTTTGTGAACCCCCTTCAGGACGGCGGCAAGGAAGACGAGGAAGCGAATGTTCTGGTGCGGCGTCTTTCCGGGCTTGAGCAGATTGAGGCCGTCCAGATCGGGCGAATCTGCGATTACAGACATCGACCAGTTGCAGTGCTTGCCCGACCCGTTGATGCCGGCGAACGGCTTTTCGTGCAGCAGTGCCTGCAGGCCGTGACGCAACGCGACGCGGCGGAGAGTCGCCATCACCAGCTGGTTGTGGTCGACGGCGAGATCAGTCTCCTCGAAGTAGGGTGCCATCTCGAACTGGCATGGGGCGACCTCGTTGTGCCGGGTGATGATCGGCACTCCGAGCTTGTACAGCTCGAACTCGGCTTCTGAGATGCAGCCCTGGATGCGCTCGGGAATGCCGCCGAAGTAGTGGTCCTCGAGCTGCTGCCCGCGCGGCGGCGGCGCGCCAAGCAGCGTGCGGCCGCCCATGACGAGGTCGGGCCGCATGCCGAAGTGCGCGCGATCGATGAGAAAGTATTCCTGCTCGGGACCGAGAGTGGTGTAGACGCGCTGTACTCCCTTGTCGCCGAGAAGTGAGAGGAGCTCGATCGCCTTCTCGGACAAGACGTCGGAGCTGCGGAGCAGCGGCGTCATCTCGTCGAGGGCTTCGCCGTTGTACCCAATGAAGACGGAAGGAATGCAAAGGGTGCGAGCGCCGGTCGACTCGACGATGAAAACCGGACTCGCCGGGTTCCACGCCGTGTAACCACGGGCTTCCCAGGTGGCGCGGAGTCCGCCGGAAGGGAAGCTCGAGGCGTCGGGCTCGCTTTGAATCAGCTGATCGCCGGTGAAGGACTCCATCGGCTGCCGGTCATCATCGAACGCGAAGAACGCATCGTGCTTTTCCGCGGTGAGTCCGGTCTGTGGCTGGAACCAGTGGGTGAAGTGGGTTACTCCGCGCGAGATCGCCCATTCCTTGATCACCTGCGCGACGACGGGCGCGATGGCGCGATCCAGTTTCTTCCCGTGTCGGATGCACGCGGCGAGGCTGCTGAAGACTTCGCGCGGAAGCTTATCGCGAAGCTGGCGGACGCCGAGGATGTTGACGCCGAAGTACTGGGAGGTCGGCCCGGGGATGCCGTCCTCGTTGAAGCCGGGAGCGATGCGGGGCTCGCGGCCGGAAATCTCGCTGAGGAGGGCTTTGCGCGGGGTAATGGCGGCGGTCATGGGTCGGTTTGTGCTGATGAGGTGTATGCGGAAAACTGCAAAATGTGCACGTTTGCTCGGTCAACTTCGCTGTTTTGGGCAAAAGATGCAAGCAATGCACAGAATCTTGTGCAGAATTTGCAAAAAAGTGGCGTCAGGGCTAGGTTGCGCCCGATGCCCCGACATCGTTCCCGGATACCGGACACCGCAGGCGCTACTGCCAAAGACATTCTCGAGCTCGCGAACGCCAACGGCGTCCGCTTCCTGAGACTGCAATTCACGGACATCCTCGGCATCAACAAGAACGTCGAGATTCCGGCGTCGCAATTCGAGAAGGCGCTGGCTGGCGACATCATGTTCGACGGCTCATCGATCGAAGGATTCGTCAGGATCGAGGAGTCGGACATGCTGCTTACTCCGGACTTCGGCACGTTCCAGGTCTTCCCATGGGGCGACGAGAAGAGCCGCGTCGCGCGATTGATCTGCGACATCACCACTCCTGATGGTAAGCCGTTCGCAGGCGATCCGCGCGGGGTTCTGAAAAAGATGCTCGCCCGCGCCGCCGAGCTCGGCTACACGATGAACGCAGGCATGGAAGCCGAGTTCTTCATGTTCAAGCCGGGCGCCGACGAGGAGCCTTCGACGGCAACTCACGACGTCGGATCGTACTTCGATCTCGCGCCGGCCGACCTGGGTGAGGATGCGCGGCGGGCTATCGTCGACATTCTCGAGCAGATGGGCTTCGAGGTCGAGGCAGCTCATCACGAGGTGGCGCACGGTCAGCACGAGATCGACTTCAGGTACGCAGAGGCGCTCAAGACGGCAGACAACATCACGACCTTCAGGTTCGTGGTGAAGTACGTCGCGCGCACGTTCGGCCTGACTGCGTCGTTCATGCCGAAGCCGGTGTTCGGTCAGAATGGAAGCGGGATGCACACCCATCAGTCGCTCTTCCGCGGGAAGGAGAACGCATTCTGGGACAAGACCGCGGAGTGGGAGCTGTCGAGCACGGCGCTGCGGTACATCGGAGGATTGCTGCGGCACGCGCGCGGGCTGACCGCGATCACCAATCCGCTGGTCAATTCCTACAAGAGGCTGGTGCCGGGATTCGAGGCGCCCGTCAATGTCGCGTGGTCGATGCGCAATCGGTCGCCGATGATCCGGATACCGGACCGGCGCGGACCTGGAACACGGGTCGAGCTGCGGACTCCGGATCCGGCGGCGAATCCGTACCTGGCGCTGGCGGTGCAGCTGGCCGCAGGCCTCGACGGGATTGCGACGGAAGCGGATGCGAGGGAGCCGGTGAACACCAACATCTGGGAGATGTCGCACCGCGAAAAGAGAAGGCTGCGGATCGACGATCTGCCGCGCAATCTCGAGGAAGCCTGCGACGAGCTGGAGAAGGACGACGTGATCAAGGGAGCCCTTGGCGATCACATCACGAGCCAGTTCCTGGCGGCGAAGCGGCTCGAGTGGCAGGAGTACATTACCCAGGTCTCGCCCTGGGAGCTCGAGAATTATCTCGCCAAGTACTGAAGCAAATCCGTTCGTCAGGTTGGCCAGGTCGATCCCGCTTGGCCTTACGCTGCTGCGGCTGCTGCTGGCGCCGGTGATGGTGTGGATGGTGTACGCCAGCGCGCCAGGCGGAGCGTTTGCGCTGGTGATCCTGACCGCGTTCGTATCGGACTACTTCGACGGCGTCATTGCGCGCCGGGTCGGAGTGGCAAGCGCCGAGCTGCGGCACTTCGACAGTCGAGCGGATCTGGTATTCTACGCGACGGCGGCGTGGGTTGTCTGGCGCATCCATCCCGAAGTGGTGCGCCGGTTCGCGGTGCCGGGCCTGATCGTGATTGCTCTCGACATCGTCAGGCACGTCTTCGATTTCACCAAGTTCGGCAAGGACGCTGCGTACCACGCATGGAGCTCGAAGGTTTGGGGCCTGTCGCTAGCGCTCGCTCTGGTGCTGCTGATGGGCTTCGGGATCGTTCAGCCGTTCGTGGGAATTGCTGTGACGCTGGGATTGATTGCTCAGGTGGAAGGCTTGCTCATCTCGGTGGTGCTGCCGGGCTGGACGCACGATGTACCGACTCTGGCGCGTGCGCTCCAAATCCGAAAAAGCGTGTTGCGCTCCCCGAACTTCCCCAGCGGCGCGGGGTAAAACACGAGTCAGTACGTACTTCGAATCTGCGAACTCGTGAGAAGGGATGGGAGCAGCAATGGAACCGGCAATCAATTTCGAGATGGCGGGCGGCGTCGATGTCGCTCGTCTCGAGCGCAGCCTCGCGCTCAAGGGCGCCCGCGTCGGCAGCGGTCGTTATCACTTCACCGGCGGCGCCCAGGAGCACTGGGTCGATCTCTACACGGCCGGTCATCCGCGCTGCGACTGCGGCGATCACCTCTGGCGAGAGAGGATCTGCAAACACATTCTCGCCGCACTCATTCGTGAAGGGAACGAGCGTGTGGTGCGCGCGCTCGGCGCAGTGGTCGAGCGCGCACGCGGGGCGAGCAAGGCTGCAGCCTGATTCGGTGGTCGCTGTCGCGTCAGCGACTCGACCGCTTTCTGCCTCCGGAGCGCTTCCGTCCTCCGCGCTTGCGCGGGACCTTTGCGCCCTTCTTTCGTGCCTCTGAAAGCCCGATCGCTATCGCTTGTTTCCGGCTCTTCACCTTCTTTCCGCTACGGCCGGATTTGAGCGTGCCTTTTTTCTTGCGCCGCATTGCGCTTTCGACGCGTTTGGAGGCGGCCTTACCGTATTTCCGGCGCCCTGAAGATTTCCGCGCAGCCATGATCAATCCTCCGTGCTGGTGATGTCGGTCTCTTTTCGCGCCCGGCTGGCGCATGATGTGCCTAGGAAAGAGACGGCACCTGTTACGTCGTCCTAAATCATTCCGAAATGACGAGTCGCACCGGTCTGGAAGCCGAAGCCATCCTGCGTCTCACCGACGGTGTTCAACCGGCCGGGATTCGGGCAATTCTCGTGCAATGTCTGGCGGGAGAGGTCGCCCCGTCGGTGGCTATTTCGAGAATGCGGACGATGGAAAACGCCGGTGTTGTACGCGCGGCGATCGATGACGTGACGCGTCGGGCCGCGACCATCTCACGCGCCGGCGACAGGCTCGTGCGCGACAGAGTCGACGAGCTGACGCAGATATTCGTCGAAATGGTTGCCGACCTGGCCGATGTCAGCGACGCGACGAAGGGTTCGGCTCGGGCGCCGGAGCGGGCGTCTCGTCCCGAAGGATTTGGGGATCACGGCGAAGCCCGAACTTCTGGATAGCCTCCAGAGTCGCCATACAGAAGCCGGCCCAGGCGAGGCCGATCGCAAGCCCCGCCACGACATCCGACGGATAATGGACGCCCAGATATAGCCGACTGACGCAAATGGCGGCGATGATCACGAATGCGCCCGTCATCACGAGCCAGCGTGCCCATCGTCGTTTGTGCAGCCGCGCAGCGAGGTAAGCGACCGTACTGTAGACGATGGCGGCGCTCATCGCGTGGCCCGACGGAAACGACGAGCTGACGGTGTGAACCTCGGGCAGGAAGATCTGCGGCCGCGGCCGATTGAAGCCGAGCTTGAGCAGACCGTTAAGCAGTATGCCGCCGGCGGTAGAAGCAAGCAGCAGAATCGCCGAGTACTTGTGGGATGTGAGGACGAGGAAGAGTCCCGCGACCGCGACGATCATGAGGACGACGGTGCCTGTACCCAGTGCCGTGATTTCGACCATGATGGCGTCGAGCGCCGTGGTGTGGTGGGCGCCCATCCAGCGTATAACCGCGTCGTCGAACTGCTGGGTTTTGCCAGACTCGACGTGACTGGCCAGGGATACGAAAGCCGCGACTCCCGTCGCGGCGACGAGCAGTCCGGCAACGAGGAAGATTCCCAGCGCGCCGATCAGGGTGTCGGCCTTGTCCGCTGCGGCACGGAGCCCGGCATACAAGAAATTCGTGTGGGAAGCGAGCGCCCCTCGTGGCTCGGCTCTACGTTCTTCGGCCATTGGCAATCGCTACTTCCGCACGGAACGGACCGCGAGCGAGCCCGTGTGCCGCCTGATACTTTATGGCAATAGGCATGGCAATAGGCCGAGTGTCCGGCGGCTCTTTACACCTCGGTTCGGATTCTACATCGGCAGAATGCGCTTTGCGTCCCTTTCTCTGTCGCTCGCAGTGTTCGCGGTCGCTCCCCAGCTGATCGCGTGTCGTGACGCCTCCGGCCCGGATGCACGCACGCCGGCGAATCTCGTCATCGTGTCGGGTGATGGACAGCCTGGCACCGAAGTCGGGACCAAGCTCGCGTTCCCTTTGACGGTGCGGGTCACGGATGCGGAGGACGCCGGCATCGGCGGCATCACGGTCGTGTGGATGACGGATTCGGGAACAATGCCGGCCCCGACGTCGGTCAGCGATCGCAATGGGTTGGCAACCATGGAGTGGACGCTCGGCACGCGCGCGGGGAATCAGACTGCAACCGCTGCAATCAAGGACAAGTCGGTCACATTTCACGAGGCGGCTGTCGCAGGCGCGCTGAGTCAGATCATTCTGAACCGTGACACGGTTCAACTGCTGGGCATCGGTGATGCGTTCCGGTTCAGCGCGCGTGGGGGCGACCGGTTCGGCAACGTACTCCAGATGCAAACGCAGGTGTCGTCGGCCGACCCCTCCATCGTGACTGCCGACAATTTCGGCACCGGCGCGATCCTCACTGCACGCGCGTCGGACAAGACCACGGCCATTCAGGTGACGGCGGGACCTATCACCAAGTCGGCCACCGTGCTCGTGCTGCCTCCGCCGTGCAGGGCGGGCGTCTCGGCCGCTACACTCGCGGTCGGGGAGGTCGCGATTTTTTCCGGGCCGGCGGCATCCGAGTTCTGCGTCCAGGGCACATCGAGCGGAGCGGAATTCATCGCCGTTCCCTTCTACTCGGATTTCAGCGGCGCGCTGCTCAGGCTGTCGATATCGACTGCCGGCACGACGACGGCGGTAGCCGACCGGGTTGCTCCCGGGTTCAACGTGCTGAAGGAGCGCACAGAACCGCGACTGCAACGCGATGAAGTATTCGATGCGGCGCTGCGCGAGCGTTCGGCGCGCGAGTTGACGCCGCTCATCCCGCTGGCGCGCCTCGCTGTTCCGGGGAATGGTGGGCGGTCCGACCGGTTGGGTGGGACGCCGCAGGTAGGCGATCTAATGAAGCTGAACACCAACTCGTCGTCGTCGTGCACCAGCGCGAGTATCAGAACGGGTCGCGTGGTAGCGATCAGCAATCGCGCGATCGTCGTCGCGGACACGGCGAACCCCGCCAACGGTTTCACACCTGGCGACTACAACAATATTGCGAGCGGATTCGACACTCTCGTCTATCCGATCGATGTCGCTAACTTCGGCGCGCCCACCGACGAGGATGGCAACCAGCGCGTCATTCTCTTCTTCACGCGCGCCGTTAACGAGCTGACCCCTCCGGGCCAGAACTTTTACGTCGGTGGATTCTTCTTCAACAGGGATCTCTTTCCGGTGACGACCGCCGGTAACGTCGAAGGCTGCGCGGCAAGCAACTTCGCCGAGCTGCTGTACCTGCTGGTGCCCGATCCGAGCGGCGCGGTCAATCAGAACGTGAGGAGCGTTGATTTCGTGAGGGGGATCACGCTCGGCACGCTGGCGCACGAGCTCCAGCATTTGATCAACTCGTCTCGGCACCTGTACATCAATCGATCCGCCAACTTCGAAGATCCATTCCTCGATGAGGGCTTATCGCACGTGGCGGAGGAGCTGGCGTTCTTCAAGGCGAGTGGGCTGGCGCCGGGGCAGGACATTACTTACGCATCGATTGAGTCGACGCCAAGGGTTCTCGACGCGTTCAACACTTTCGAGGCCGCCAACTTCCGGCGCTTCCGGGAGTTTCTCGCCGATCCGTTGACCAACTCGCCGTACGCCGGAAACGGCAATCTGACGACTCGCGGCGCGATCTGGTCCTTCCTTCGATATTCGGCGGACCGACTCGGGACGCCCGAAGCCGCGTTGTGGTTCAAGCTCGCCAATCCGCCGAACGGCATTCACGGCGTGAGCAATATCAGCGCGGCCGTCACCACCGACGTGAGCGGCTGGGTGCGCGACTGGAGCATGGCGAACTTCGCTGACGACTTCGTTTCCGGCGCGGCGCGGATCGATACTCATCCAAGCTGGGATATCCACTCGGTGATCGCCGCGCTGAACCAGGGTGTCTGGGCGCTGAACACTCAGCAGGTCGACGCGATGGGCATTACGTCGGTGGCAATCGGCGACGGGTCGGCAGCCTATCTGCGCTTCGGTGTCCGCGCCGGCGACGTAGGTGGCGGCAGGATCACAACGCGCGCGACGACGGTGCCCAGCTCATTCACGCTGAGCGTCATTCGGACGAAGTAGGATTCTCCTCGGTGTGGTCGCGACGATCGGCGCGCCGCCGATCTCCCGATCTGCGATCCTTCGTCGACCGCCCGCGTAGCCACCGCCACGTCATGAAAAACGCGATGCCGAGGATGATCCAGTAGAAGGGGAGCAGCAGAAAGTGAAACGCCGGTGCGTTCATCTCGAACCAATGGATGAGAATGATCGCGCCGAGCGAAACGCTCCAGACGATCACCATCTGTCGAGGTCGGCGACCGTAGATCATCCGCGGGCTCTCACCGGATGATGCGAACTACCTGACACACGGAGTCTGGAAGGGTCCTTGCACCGGTTGATGATGCATGGCAGCGAGCATCCGGCGGAAGAAGCGCGCTTTCGACATCCACGAAGTTCTGCGTCGCATAAGGCAGGAAGTCAAGCAATTTGCGGACGCGGCGATGTTCGATCTCGCCGCGCAGGGTTACGCGACGCCGTTTCATCAGCTCGCCGCATGCATAATATCCGTCAGAACGATGGACGAAGTTTCGCTTCCGGCCGCGCTGAGATTGTACAACGCCGCACCCACCCCCGAAGCGGTTGCCAAGCTCAGTACGCCGAAGATCGCGTCGCTGATCAGGCCGGCGAGCTTCTACGAGACCAAGGCGATGAACATCCGGGAGATGGCGAAGCGCGTGGTCGCGGAGTACGGCGGCGAAATGCCTTGCGACTTCGACGTCATGACATCATTCCGCGGGGTTGGTCCCAAGTGCGCGAACCTCACTCTCGGCATTGCCTGCGGCGAGACCGAGATCAGCGTCGATGTGCACGTGGACCGGGTTACAAACCGCTGGGGTTTCGTTCGCGCTCCGAATCCCGACGCGACGCGACGGGCGCTGGAGAAAAAGCTGCCGCGCCAGTACTGGGTGGAGATCAACAGGCTGCTCGTACCATTTGGAAAGCACGTGTGCACCGGCCGTCTCCCGAAATGTTCGGTCTGCCCGGTGCTGGAATACTGCCGGCAGGTCGGCGTGACGGCGCACCGCTAGCGCCGAGGCTCAGGTGTTCAGTCTTCGATCGCGGCAAAGCGACTGAGAGCGTCGCCGGTGAGACGGAAAGTGGTCCATTCGTCCATCGACCTGGCGCCGATGCGCTTGTAGAAGTTGATCGCCAGCTCGTTCCAGTCGAGAACCGACCAGTCGACGCGCCCGCAACCGCGCTCGACAGCAATGCGCGCGATCTCCCTGAGGAGGGCGAAGCCGACGCCGTGCTTTCGGGCCGACGGCCGCACGAACAGATCCTCGAGATAAATCCCGCGCTTGCCGAGCCAGGTCGAATAGTTGTGAAAGAAGAGGGCGAAGCCGACGGGCGCTGCATCGAGGTAGGCGATGAGCACCTCTGCCGCCGGATCGTCGCCGAAGAGAGTCTCATCCAGATCCTGCTCGGTCACGGGCGCTTCACCAGGCATGGCGCGCTCGTACTCGGCGAGCTCGAGGATAAGGGACCGGATGAGAGGCACATCCGCTCTCACAGCCGGTTGGATTCGGGTATTCGGCGATGCAGTGCGCATGGCGGAGTATCAGACTGGCAGATTTGGGTGTCAATGCCATCTTTGGGCCGATGAAAACACGTCTTCCGATACTTGCCGCCGCCGTGCTCGCGACCGCGTGCGGATCACCATCGCCTCACACGAATGCGCACATTGCGGCTGGGGATCCCGCCGGTCCGCGGCGTCTGCCCACCGGTGCCCAGCTCGATCCCGCCGGCAACTCGTACGACCTCGGCTCGATGCCGTTGGCGATGGCCGTCGCGCCCGAAAAAGATCGAATCGTCGTCCTGCTCAACGGCTGGCGGGAGCACGGAATCCAGGTGGTGGATCGAGCTTCGGGCCGGGTGCTCCAGACTTTGCCGCTGCCAGCGGTTTTCCTCGGTATCGTGTTCAGTCCTGATGGCAGGTCGCTGTACGTGTCGGGTGGAAATCAGGATGTGATTTACCGGCTCGACTGGAGCAGCGGTCGCGCGACGCTCGCCGACTCCATCCAGCTCGGGGTCAAGCAGCCCAATCACAGCGGTACACATTATCCTGCCGGGATCGCGATTTCGCGGGATGGCCGTACTCTCTACGCGGCAGAGAATCTTGCTGACTCCGTCGCAGTCATAGATCTCGGCACGCGACGGGTCGTCCAGAGACTGGCGACCGAGCGCTATCCATATGGTGTTGCGGTTGCGCCGGGTGGGACCGTCTTCGTGTCGGCGTGGGGTGGCTCGACGGTTTCGGCGTTCGGCGCGGCACAGAGTGGATCGCTGAGCCAGGGGACGCGCATCAAGGTAGCGCGGCATCCTTCGGCAGTGCTGCTCAATGGCGACGGGTCGCGGCTGTTCGTTGCGTCGGGAAGCACGGATCGGATCAACGTCATCGACACGCGCAGCCGCGAGGTCATCGCGACGCTCAGCGACGCATCGCCCGCGGCGACGGGGGAAGGCAGTACTCCCAATGCGCTGGCTCTGTCATCGAATGGCGCGCGACTATTCGTCGCGGAAGCGGACAACAACGCGGTTGCTGTTTTTGATTTGTCCGCTGCGACATCCGGCGCGAGCACCGCGACGGGGAACGACGGTCTGATCGGCCGAATTCCGGTCGGCTGGTATCCATCGGCGGTGACGGCGGATGGCAACGATCTGCTTGTCGTGAACGGAAAGGGGCGTGGCACGGCACCGAATCCCGGGCACTGGCAGCCGGGACAGCGAATGCCGCCGCACACGACTGACTACACGCTTGGCCAGATCAATGGCACTCTGACGATCGTGCCAGCAGTCGGGGCGGGCGCGGCGGAGCTGACGACGTGGTCGGGTCGTGTCGCGAGCGCGAACGGCTGGAACGCGGCGCAGCCGGCGAAGCGCTATCCGCCGTTCGAGCACGTCATCTACATCATCAAGGAAAATCGGACCTACGACCAGGTGTTCGGCGATCTCAGCCAGGCGGACGGCGATTCCTCGCTGGTGTTCTTCCCGCGCGCGATCTCACCCAATCATCACGCGCTGGCGGAACGATTCGGAATTTTCGATCGCTTTTTCGTGAACGCGGAGGTGAGCCCTGACGGTCACAACTGGTCGACTGCCGCGTACGTGACCGACTACGCGGAAAAGACGATTCCGTCGAACTACTCGGGACACGGCCGCACCTACGATTATCAGGGCACGAATCGAAACGAAATTCCTGAAGACGATGTGTCGGAGCCGTCGAGCGGCTACCTGTGGAATCTCGCCGCGCGGGCAGGCATCACCTATCGCGACTACGGCGAATTCGTCAGCGAAGCCGACGATCCTCCGGCCGCGGGCAGCGCGGTACGTACCACACCCACCAAACAGGCGCTGATCGATCACACCAACACGGCGTACTCCGGCTGGAATCTGGACATTCCCGATCAGGCTCGTGTCGACGTGTGGCTCGCGGATTTCCGGCAATTCGTGCGCGATGGAAATCTGCCAGCGCTCGAGATCATGGATTTGCCGAACGATCACACTTCGGGCGCCGCGGCTGGCCGACCGACTCCCCACGCGTACATGGCGGACAACGATCTCGCGCTGGGCCGCATCGTCGAAGCGGTGTCGAACAGCCCGTACTGGAAGAACACGGTGATCTTCGTTCTCGAAGACGACGCGCAGGACGGTCCGGATCACGTCGATTCTCACCGGTCACCGATGCTGGTCATTTCGGCGTACAACAGGTTGGGTGTGTCCCACCGGTTTGCGAACACCACCGACGTGATTGCCACCATCGAGGACATCCTCGGACTCGCGCGGATGTCGCAGTTCGATCACTACAGCCGGCCACTGCGGGAGATCTGGGAGTCGACGCCTGATCTGACGCCGTACGTGGCGCTGCGCTCGAGCGTGCCACTCGATCAGAAGAATCCGAAACGTGGCGCTCTTGCCGAAGCGTCGAAGAAGCTGGCGCTGGACGAGGTGGACATGGCGGACGAGGACTTGTTCAATCGCATCCTGTGGCGGGCGATCAAGGGCAACGCGCCCTATCCCGGCCCGACGCGGATGTCCACGCTCGAGGTACAGACAGCGAGGTGAGCAGAAGCAATCAGAAAGTCGTCGTTCGCGATCGGAGTGGAATTCTGGCGGACGACCCGGAGTCCCGGACACGTCGGGTCAGAGTGCTCTCGAAGCTGCTCGACAACTCGATCCCGATTCCAGGCACCGGCTGGAAGATCGGCTTCGATCCGATCGTGGGCTTGATTCCCGGGATCGGTGATCTGATCGGCGCACTGCTTTCGGGATACATCGTGCTCGAGGCGGCGCGCGCCGAAGTTCCGACACTGACACTGGCGCGGATGATTCTGAACATCGGGGTCGACACTCTGCTCGGCGCAGTGCCCGCGCTCGGCGACCTATTCGACGCGGCGTGGAAGTCGAACACGAAAAACGTCGCGTTGCTCGAGCGGCATCTCGCGCGCGGTGCGCAGGCTGGTGCGGCGCGCAACATAACGGGCTCTCTGGTGCTGGCAGGGATCGCGTTGATCGTCATACTCGGCGCGGGGCTAGCGCTCGGGATCTTCGTTGCCCGATTGCTCTGGGGACTCTTGACCCGATAACTTTCACGCACGGCGCCGTGGCCAAGTGGTAAGGCGGCAGACTGCAAATCTGCTATTCGTCAGTTCGATTCTGACCGGCGCCTCTGGCAGGACTTTACACAACATTTACAAACTTTCTTCGACGACCTCTCGTCTAATCTGGTTATCGGAGATGGCAGCTACGGCCCACCAGCGCACTGAGCTCCGATTCCATCCGGAGAGGGCCGCATGCGTCAAACCTGCATTGACGCGCGGGAACTGGAGCGGTTCGTTCGACTCCAGCGTCTGACTGCGCGTGCGTGGACGATCGCAACTCTGCTGGCACTGCTGGTGCCGGTTTCAGCGGAAGCTTCCAGCAGGATCGATCCTGATTCCCTGATCGCACTTCGAGAAAGGATTTTGCCGAGCGGATCGGCGACGCAACCTTTGGACGGAAGCGTCGATTCCCTTCCGCCGCGCGCCGGTGTGGATGCATCCGCGACATCGGTAGCGAAGAACAATGTGTCGGCCGCCTATTCCGACACATTCTGGACAGCGGTTTCAGATCTCGATCTGAGCGCGTCGCGCAATGCTGCGAAAAGCGACGAAGAATCGCGCCTCGCTGAAGCGATCTCGACCCTGGCTGCCGGTGACCTGCAACAGGCCGAACACTCGCTCGCGAAGCTGAGCGAGGGCGCGATGAACATCAACGTCGCGGTTGCTGCGCGGATTCTGCTGGCGCGCACCCTCATGTACGAGCACAAGTGGGCGATGTTGCGCGATCTGGTGCCGAGCCCAGCGCTCGTCGCATCGGACAGAGTGACGACAGCCGCGCTCGAGCAATGGGGTCGCGCGTTCGCAAATATCGAGTCGCAGGTGACGACGTTTCCGAGTGCACCAGTCACCTTGCCGCTGCGGGTTACCAAAGCGGGAACTCCGGCGATTCGCGTAACCGTCAACGGAAAGGAATACGAATTCTGGCTCGACACCGGCTCGAGCATGACCGTCGTCAGCTCGGACGTTGCAGCCGCGGCCAGCATCCCGGTTATCGCGGCGGAAACACTGCAGGTGAGAACCTTCGCCGGCCTGGCTCGAGTGCGACCTGCACTGGTGCGCACCATCGAAGTTGGCGGGATCAAGCTGCTCAATACGCCGGCGATCATCATCGACGAGTCGATGATGAAGGTGAAGACATCGCGCGATGGCGGACAGATCAGGGGCTATCCCGTCGACGGCATACTCGGCTGGGATTTCATCCGTCAGTTCGACGTGGTTCTGAATTTCCAGAAGAACACGGTCACGTTTGCCAAGCCGGAGTGGCTGGGAACCGCCGGCACCGGCGCGCAAAATCTGATATGGATGGGTGAGCCGATGGTCGAGGTTCGCTCGAAGCAGGGGACCTCGCTGCATCTCTCGCTCGACACCGGCGCACAATCGACCTTCCTGAACGCTACCGTCCTCGAGAAGCTTGGTGTCGCGACGACGATGGCGACCGCCCGGGTATTCGGTATCGCCAGCACCGGTACCTCCACCAACCGGAAGATCCCGACGCTGTCACTCAGCATCGCCGGAAGGCCGATCGAGCTGGAGGATGTGATAGTGTATGGGCCGACCTATTCCAGCCTGATCGGGTGCGACGGCGTTTTGGGAAGCGACGTCGCGTCGGCCGGCGTGATCGAGATCGACGCCACCAACGGAGTGTTCTCAGTCGGCTGACGACATCACGACGGGTCAGTCAGCTTTCGAGAATGCCTGAGAAAATCCGCGAGTCCACGTTTGCGCCGCTGAGAATGACGGCGACCTGGTGACCGCGGATCGTCTCAATCTCCTTGAGCGCCGCGGCGAGTGCAGCCGCGCCTGCTCCTTCGACAGTATTGTGGGTGTCAGTGAAGTAGGCGCGCATTGCGGCTTCGATTTCATCGTCCCGCACGGTGACGACGCGCGCTACACCGTTTCGGGCGACCTCGAGCGCGTCCTTGTCGGGGATGCGGCACGCCATTCCGTCGGCGATGCGGGTCGTCACTTCGTGCGACACGACGCGGTTCTGTGCGATCGACAACGCAAAGGCCGGCGCTTTCTCCGCGACGACCGCGACAATGTTTGCACGAGCGCCGAGGGCGTCGCGTGCGGCGATGGTGCCACAAAGTCCGCTGCCCATTCCGACCGGCACGTAGACGGTGTCGAGGTCGGGGACGGCACGGAGAAGCTCGAGCGCGTAAGTTCCAACTCCGCGCACGAGCGCGGGATGGAAGGACGGGAAACGGTGCCAGCCGCGGTCGGCGGCAATCTCATCGGCGGCCTCGACCGAGGCCTGGAAGTCGTGACCGCGCTCGATGACTTCGACGTCCAAAGCCCGCATCGCGGCGTTCTTGTCGACACTGTTGCCGAATGGAACGACGACGGCGGCCGGCACCTTGAACTGACGAGCGGCAAATCCAACCGACTGTCCATGATTTCCGCGGGTGGCGGAGACTACACCGGCCGGTCGAGAGCCATCGCTGCATAGCTCGTCCATGTAAACGAGGCCGCCGCGAACCTTGAAGGCGCCCGTTGGTGCGTGATTCTCGTGCTTGACCCACACCGCTGCCCCGGCTCGCTGATCGAGGAGGGGCCACCGATACTGCGGCGTCGGCGACATCGATCGGTAAACCAACGCTGCAGCGGACTCCAGGTCCGCGAGCGAAGGCAGCCGCGTGGCGTGGCGGGTTGATTCCAGAGTAGGTGTCATTTTGACGACGCCGGAGTGAGGCACTGTCCGGTAACTGGCGGGAAATTAACACGATCCGCCCGGGGGTCGCTTCGACACGATGCCGGCGACAGCGAAACAGAATTCAAACCGATCTCGTAGATAACCTGTCCAAGTCATAGACCCACCGTCCGGAACATCAATGAAGAGAAGGCTTTACCGCTCGACACTGGCCGTGGCGTCGCTGGCCACGCTGGCCACTACCGCATCGAACGCCCAAACGACGAAAGCGACGCCTGCAATCCAAACCAGTTCGAGTGCGCTGCCCGTCGCGACCGCTACACCCGTATCAGGCTCCATCAGCATCGATGGCAAGCTGGACGAGAGCGCGTGGTCGCGCGCGACCCCGATCACCGAGTTTCACCAGCAGCAACCCAAGGAAGGGGCTGCGCCGAGTCAGCGGACCGAGGTGCGGGTGCTCTACGACGAGCGCGCGCTGTACATCGGGGCGCGCATGTACGACTCGCTGGGCGCGAAGGGGATTCGCGCGCCGGTATCGCGGCGCGATCAGCTGCTGGACTCCAACGGCAACAACGGGTCGTTCAACTCGCTGACGACCGACAAGCTGATGGTCATTCTCGATCCGTATCACAA